>JAQFVJ010000480.1 GCA_029439525.1 Caballeronia sp. BR6202001591004 | reverse complement strand
ATGTTACTGAGCAGGGGCGAGATCACTCCGCCTTGCGGAACGCCTTGTTTGCTCGACGCCGTTAGCATCAGCTTCAGCAGATGCATGACCTCGTCGTCCCGGATCCGACGCGCCACTTTTTCGATCAGTAGATGATGCCGAACTGTGTCAAAGTAGGCGCGCAAATCGAAGTCTATTACGCGAGTCTTGCACTGAACAATTGCCATCGCCACCCGATGCACCGCTTCATGCGCGGTACGCTTGGGACGATATCCGTACGACCCCGATTTGGAAGTCTGCCTCGAAGATCGGCTCCATTCAATATGAGCTTAAGCGCACCTTGGACCACCCGGTCACGGATAGCCGGAATCGAAAGGACACGGACCTTGCCCCCGTCCTTCGGTATTTCCTGCCCCCGCGATCGTAGCGATACTTAGGCACTCCCACAGCGCATTCGGGTTGGCGGCGTGTGCCGCCGTGCCACCACCGAGGATGGCAACGGCGAGCACACAGGCTTGAAGGACGGTTCGCATCGGCAAAATTCCGGGGACGCAAAAAGCGTTAGCGTGCCGGATTTTGCTGACGCGCACATGAAATATAGATGCCGACGCACACGCGGCGAGGCCCCCCGCGCTTCAGTAACGCGTGGCCTCGTATCAAACATGAAACCTACGCCGCTTGTGCCCGCGCATCGCTAGCGCGCTCGACCGGATGCGGCTCCTTCAGCTTGTTGGCAACACGCGCCGCCTCGAAGTACGACGCGTTCGGCGGACGCTTGAGATATTGCCCCGCGCCGCGCACCGCACGCAGATCGCCGTTCGCCCATGCGAGCGCGCCGCGCGTGAGCGTATGCGTCACGACACCCTGCACCGTCATGCCTTCGAACACATTGAAGTCCATGTTCTGATGATGCGTCTTCACGGAGATGGTGCGCGTCGCATTCGGATCCCACACAACGGTGTCCGCATCAGCGCCCACCTGCACCGCGCCTTCTCTCGGATACAGATTGAAGATTTGCGCCGCGTTCGTCGATGTCACACGGACGAACTCGTTCGGCGTGAGACGACCCATGTTGACGCCGTGATGCCACAGCACCGACATGCGATCCTCGACGCCACCAAAATGGTTCGAATACTTATCAAATCGTCGCGTCCCATCTCTTTCTGCGATGCGCAGAACACGCAGTGATCCGTCGCCGTCGTGTGCAACTGGCCCGATTGCAGGCCGCGCCACAGGGCCTCGCGATGCTCGCTCGTGCGTGCGGAACGGCGGGCTCATCACGTGCGCGGCGGCGCGCGTCCAGTCCTTGTCGCTCACGGATTCGTCGATGATGAGATGCCCCAGCAGCACTTCGCCGAACACGCGCCGGCCTTCATTGCGGGCACGCGCGATCACATCGACCGCGTCTTTCGCCGACACGTGCAAGATGTAGATCGGCACGCCCAGCACCTGCGCGATGCGGATCGCGCGATTCGCGGCCTCGCCTTCCACTTCGGGCGGACGCGACAGCAGATGCGCCCCGGTCCCCTGAAGCCCTTGGCAAGCAACTGCTTCTGCAACTGGAATACGAGCTCGCCATTTTCCGCGTGCACGGTCGGCAATGCGCCGAGTTCGAGCGAGCGCGTGAAGCTGTTCACCAGCACTTCGTCGGCGGCCATAATCGCGTTCTTGTAGGCCATGAAATGCTTGAAGCTTGACACGCCGTGTTCATGCACCAGCAGGCACATGTCACGATGAACGGGTTTCGTCCCACCACGTCACCGCGACGTGAAATCCGTAATCCGCCGATGCCTTCTCGGCCCAGCCGCGCCACTCCCTGAATGCTTCCATGAGTTGCTGCTTCGGATTCGGAATCACGAAGTCGATGATGCTCGTGGTGTGCCACCCGCCAGTCCCGCTGCCGTGCCGGTGCAGAAGTCGTCGCTCGCCTTGGTTCCCATAAAAGGAGCTCCTATGCGTGTGCGGATCGATGCCGCCAGACATGACGTACTGGCCGCCCGCACGACGATTTGCGCGCCGGCGGGCGCTTCGAGATCTTGACCGATCGCGAGTATCGTGCCGCCGTCTTGCGGGTCCGCGCACAGGACGTCGGCACGATAGGTGCGGTCTGCATCGATGATGGTGCCACCACGGATCAGGGCTGGCATCGGTGTGTATCCTCCTTCGTTCGTTAAACGTCAAACGCCCAACACGCCAGCCCTCGGGCCGCCACGCAATTTCATCCAGCATCCGTACACGAGCGCCGCGAGCACGAGGCCCACGAACCACGCATACACGTGTAGAGCGTATTGAAAACGGCCGGCACGCCGGGAAACGCAGCGGGAAACGCCGTGTGCAGAAAGCCCGGGATTCGGCGTCTGTGGATCTCGCGCGCGATTTCCGCGACCATGTTGAGCGCAATCGGCTTCACGGCTGGACCGCAATAGCCGCCGTGCGTCCCTTGCCATCGACGGTCGGCATCGGCGCCATCTGATCGAGATCGACCGCGACGATCGAATTGATCGTGTTGATGAGCGACACGCCGTCCGCGCCACCCTTGAACACCGCGCGCGAACCCATGCGAATATCGCTGATGTTCGGCGTGAGCTTCACGAGACACGGCATCTTCGTGCCTTCCTTCACCCAGCGCGTGACCATCTCCACGTATTCGGGCACCTGTCCGACTGCCGAACCCATGCCGCGCTCGCTCATGCCGTGCGGACAGCCGAAATTCAGTTCGACCGCATCCGCACCGGTGTCTTCCACCTGGCTGGCGGAGAATCCACTTCCAGTCGGGTTTCATTGCACGGCACCATCAGCGAGACGATCAGCGCGCGGTCCGGCCAGTCGCGCTTGACCTGTTCGATCTCGCGCAGATTCACGTCGAGCGGACGGTCCGTGACCAGTTCGATGTTGTTTAAACTCGCGATACGCTGACCGTTCCACGGCACCGCGCCATAACGCGAACTCACGTTGACGACGTGCGGATCGAGCCCGAGTGTTTTCCAGACGCCGCCGCCCCAGCCCGCCTCGAACGCGCGGTTGACGTTATAGGCCTTGTCGGTCGGCGGCGCGGACGCGAGCCAGAAGGGATTCGGCGAGGTGATACCGGCGATGTTGCAAGTCAGATCGGCCATGTTCTCCGCTCCCTTTATGATGGTCAGGCGACT
>JAQFVJ010000479.1 GCA_029439525.1 Caballeronia sp. BR6202001591004 | reverse complement strand
GGTCCGCCGCCGATGCGCTCGTGCTCGCCGCGCGGCTGACCGTCTGGCGCTATCGCACGCTGAGCCGTGAGCAGCCGCCGCATCCGGGACCGTGGGCCCGCTCGCTATGCGCCGTTCAGGCTGGCCGCGTACCTCATCACCGGACTCGGCGCGATGGCCTGCGTGATGTCCGACACCGTGCTCGCCGCGCTCTCGATCATGGTGACGGCAGGGCTGCTCGGCGGCATTTCATCGCGCAACGCGGGCGTGCCGTATCTGGCGATCGCGCAAATCTGCGTCGGCGCGTTGCTGGGCGGCGAGGGTTACTGAATTCTCGTGCCGCCGATCTTCGATCTTCTTTTATTTCCTCGCGATGTCCTCGGTGGTGCGCTGCCACTATCGCAACCTCGTCGCGCTGATGACGGCCGAGCAGAATCACGCGGAAATCGCTGCGCGCTTCGATGCCGCGCTCGCGCACATGCCGCACGGCCTGTGCACCGTCGATACGCAAGGCAAGGTCGTGATCGCCAATCGCAAGGCGGCGGAACTGTTCGGCGCGACGGTGGAGATGCTGCGGCTGAACGTGTCGCTGCCGGATTTCATCGGCTATGTGGGACTCGCGAAGTTCGGCGAAACGCTGCGCGCGGAGCTGGTCGAGCGTTGCTCGGAATGGCTCCGGCAAGGCAATCTGCCGCTCGACCTCGATCTCGTCGACGGCCGACAGCTCGAACTGTCGCGCAATCCGGTGCCGGACGGCAGTTCGGTGGTCATCATCGAAGACATCACGGAAAGGCGCAAGGCCGAAGCGCGCATCCTGCACTGGGCGCATCACGATTCGCTGACCGGGCTGCCGAATCGCTGCTATCTCGGCAACCATGCCGAACGACTGATGGCGGGCGGGGCGGGCCGCGAGAAAGTGATGGTGATGTACGGTCGACTTCGACGACTTCAAGCGCATCAACGACACGCACGGCCACGATGCCGGCGACGAACTCCTGCGGCGCGTCGCCGACCGTCTGCGCAACGCGATGCGTCACAAGCGAACGCGCCGCGCGCCTTGGCGGCGATGAATTCGCGATCGTCGCCACCCATGTAGCGGATTCGGCGTTCGATACCTTCGCGCGCAAGATCATCCGCGATCTGTCGGTGCCTTACGAGCTGGATTCGGGCGCCGCGGTGCGCGCGGGCGTGAGCGTGGAGATCGCGCTGGCGCGGCCGAGCGAAGACTTCGAAAGCGCATTGAAGCGCGCTGACGCGGGGCTCTATGAGGCGAAGCAGGATGAGCGCGGCGGCTATCGACTCGCCGCCGAAACCAGCAGCGCGACGGACCACGACGAATCCGCCGCCACCGCGCTCGCGACACTGCGACGCTGAGCTAATTCGCATGCACTTGGCGCAGCGCATCACCGCATTGTCATCGAACCAAAAGCAAACGGCGCCGGATTCATCTGACGCCGTCAGGCAATGCGATCAAACAGAAGCAGCGCAAATCCCCGCGTCAGGCCGCCATGGATTGCTTCGACGGCGACGCCTGCGCTTCGCACTACCCTCACCCTTTCAGCCACAACTCGAGCTTGGCGGGCGGCAACGGCCGGCTGAGGTGATAGCCTTGCGCGAGATCGCCGCTCAGTTCCTTGAGTCGCATCAACAGGACTTCGTCTTCCACACCCTCGGCCACGGCCTTCAGGCCCATGTTATGCCCGAGGTCGATGGTCGATCGCGTGGCCTTCGTGCGCGCGCTTCATCGAACGGCCAGTGTACGTGCACGGACCGCCGAGCGCCTCGCAGAACTGATCGACCAGCATGGGCTTGATGCGCTTGACCGGCGCATCCTCGAAATAGGGCACGGTGCGCGGCTCGGCCAGCACCTTGTCGTACATGTCGTCGACGATGCGGGTCAAGCCTTCCCGCTCGCCGAACTGCTTGTAGAGCGAGTCGTCGGCAAAAGCCGGGACGCTCGCGCACATAATGCGAGCATGAGGACCGCGAGCGCGGCATGGTGAATCTTCATGATCAGAATCCTGCTTGCAGCGACGCATACACGCCGTGCTGGTTCTTGATGGTCGCGATATCGCCGAGCGAAACGTAGGCGAACGTCAGCGACACATGCTTGTTCGGCGCCCATGCGACGAACGCGTCGTAGGCGTGCTGCTCGCGCGAAGCCGAGGTTGTTCGGCTTCATGCGATATTCGGCGCCGACCGCGACGCTCTTCGATAACAGATAACGCCACCGACGATTCG
>JAQFVJ010000478.1 GCA_029439525.1 Caballeronia sp. BR6202001591004 | reverse complement strand
GTCGATTACTTCGGCTGCACGACAGTGCGTAGATAAGGCTTCAACGTCTTGAAGCCTTCCGGATATTTCTTCCTGGCGTCTTCATCCGACACCGACGTCGGGATGATCACGTCTTCGCCCGGCTTCCAGTTCACCGGCGTAGCGACCGTATGCTTCGCGTTGAGTTGCAGTGCGTCAATCAGGCGCAGCACTTCGTCGAAGTTGCGGCCCGCGCTCATCGGATACGTAAACGTCGCTTTCACCTTCTTGTCCGGCCCGATGACGAACACCGCGCGAATGGTGGCGTTGTCGTCCGCCGTGCGCGGGCTGCCGCCGCTCGCGTTCGGATGGATCATGTCGTAGAGCTTGGCGACGTTGAGTTCGGCATCGCCGATCATCGGGTAGTTGACGACTGTGCCTTGCGTTTCCTCGATATCCTTGGCCCATGACGCATGATTCGTCACCGGGTCGATCGACAGGCCGATGACCTTGGTATTGCGCTTGTCGAACTCGGGCTTGAGCTTCGCCATGTAACCGAGTTCGGTGGTGCAGACGGGCGTGAAGTCTTTAGGGTGCGAGAACAGAATCGCCCACTTGCCGCCGATCCATTCATGAAAGCGGATCGTGCCTTCGGTCGTTTCCGCCGTGAAATCGGGGGCTTCATCACCAATACGAATCGACATATCTAATATCTCCACGTTAGGGAATATATGGAATATTTTTTATTATAACATTATAGAGAGAACGGTTTCCGCAATGAGAAATGGACTCACGATTATAGAGCGGACGCGTGTATTAGACAGGTCGCGCTCCGATGTCCGCAATGCGTGCATTGATTTCGTTCCGAACAACAAGGCGGATTCCGTGAGCCGACTGAGTCCGGCAGCGGTGTCGGGTTCCTTGCGGGTCGCAGTCGGGCGCCTGCGACCGCTGAACGTCGGCGAGCGCATGTATTCGGTGCTGACGACCGGGCCAACTCCTGTGGGGCGCCGCGGAACCGTTGCGCCGGACCCTGGACATCATTTTGGCGCGGCAACGATGAGGCGGCCGGTCCGGTCGAGCCGGTGAAAACAAGACCCACGCAGGTGCGCTTGCACAGATTCGGTGCCTTCGTAGACTGGCGCTGCACGCAATGTGTGCCCACGTTCCCGCCCCGTTCGGCCTCAGCGATGATCGCAATGGCCTGACACGCGTCGAACGAGCCGTTGAACAGCGGCTGGCCTGCAACTTGCACTGACTGATGCGCTGGCAACGACGCCAGTGATGGATCACGAACTTCTTTCGACAACAGCGTCCCCCCCCGCTTGCTGCGGGCGGGGCGCCGTTGTGCTTAAACACAATATCGCGCGACCTATGACCATCGCCACCCACACCATGAACAAGGTCACGCTGCTGAGCGCCGGCCCTGGCGATCTCGACCTGCTCACGCTGCGCGCCGCCAAAGCGCTTGCCGCCGCGCCGATATCCTCCTGCTCGACGATCTCGCCAATGCCGATATCGTGTCGCTCGCGCCGAATGCGCGCGTGATTCGCGTCGGCAAGCGCGGCGGCTGCAAGTCGACGCCACAGGCCTTCATTCAGCGGCTGATGATTCGTTACGCGCGCAAGGGGCTGCACGTCGTGCGCGCCAAAGGCGGCGATGCGCTGCTGTTCGGACGCGCGGGCGAAGAGATCGCCGCGTTGCGCGAGGTGGGCATCGAGGTTGATATCGTGAACGGCGTGTCGTCGGGATTCGCGGCGGCGGGACTCGGCACCACGCTCGCGATCTACATGGGCATGAGCCGCATCATGACCATCACGGCTTCGCTGCTCGATGCGTTGCCATCGGATAGATACGCCTGCGGCGGTCGTGCAGAACGCGGGCTCGTCGAAGGAACGGCGCGTCGTGTCGACGCTCGCGCGCATCGCGGATGAGGCGAACGCGGTAGGTCTCGGCAGTCCGGCGGTCATTCTTATCGGCGGGGCGATCGGAGAAGCGCGCGAGTTCGCGATGCACATCGACAAGGCGAAGAATTTCGCGCATGCCGCCTGATGATTGGATGCAATTGGCCTATCCTTTTGGCCAGATTCTCAAGCGGCGCGGCGCGCGTTAAAGTCGCTCGTGCCGCTTTTGAATTCGCCGTTGCCCGCATGACTTCCGTTCCCGCTCCATCGTGCTTGGCGCGTTCTGCTCGTCACCGATACCGACAAGTCCATCTGCGATCTGCGCGAGCAACTCGCACGTCTCGGCTACGACATGCTCGCCGAAGTCGCCACGCCTTCCGCGCTGCATGCGGCCGTCGAGAGCCAGAAGCCGGACGTCATCATCATCGATACGGACTCGCCATCGCGCGACACGCTCGAACAGCTCGCTGTGATGAACAAGGCCGCGCCGCGTGCTGATGTTCAGCAACGACGCGGATCAGGAGTTCATCCGCGCGGTGGTCGGCGCGGGCGTCACTGCGTATTCCGTCGAAGGGCTCGCGCCCGAGCGGCTCGCGCCGATCATCGATGTCGCGCTGGCGCGCTTCGCGCCCGAAGCGCAAAATTGTAGCAGCGGCTCGAACAGGTCGAAAACGAACTCGCGGAACGCAAGGTAATCGATCGCGCGAAGCGACTGCTGATGGACCGGCGCGGCCTCTCCGAGAACGATGCTTACGCCATGCTGCGCAAGCGCGCGATGGACCAGAAGACAAAGGTCGCCGAGATCGCGCGCCAGTTGCTCGCGGTCGCGAATTTACTAGACATGGCTCGATGCTCACGATATGAATTCGCCTGAACTGACCCACACCGGAATGCCCGCATCTGCGACTGGGTTTCGTCGCGCTGTCGGATGCCGTACCGCTTGCCGATATCG
>JAQFVJ010000477.1 GCA_029439525.1 Caballeronia sp. BR6202001591004 | reverse complement strand
TTGCTCGCGTTCGGTATCGGGCAGATTCATTTTGCCCATGACCCGTGTCTAAACATAGATATGGGGCTAATTCAATGACGCACTGCACTGGCCGGCCCCGTCCGGCGGGTGCATTCGGGCTGGTCCTTTTTTGCTATAGGACAGCACCGGCATACGCTTTCAAAAGCTTTTAACCGGCTTTTTTTCTCTCGGACTCGACCGCACGGGCGCGTATGAGCGCGCGGGCAACCCGGAACCCTTACAACATGAGCCACGTTCCACGCGCCGCTTTTACCGATCTGCCTGACGTGCTGCCCGACTCGTTTCCCAAGAGACAGAAATGCCCGCGCACGGTGCCGGACGTTTCGCGCGTCAACGAGTGGATGCGGCGCTACAGCTGGCTGGTGGCGATGACGGTGGCGATCGTCATCGCCGTGCGCGGGCTGGTGATACTCGAATCGGGACGCATGCGCATCGCGGCCGAATGCGAGATGGCGCTCGAAACCAAGACCGCGACGGCGCGGCGCGTCTCGATCAACTGGCGAAATCGGCGACGTAGGACCAGGCGGAACGCGAACGCGCGCTCGACGCGAGCCGCGCCGATCAGCGCATCTCGACGCTGTGCGTCGGTGCGTTGTGCGCGCTGAACATCGTGTTGTTCGTGCTGCTGTTCCGCAATCTCGGCATCCAGCTCAACAAGCAGGATCGCGTGCAGAAGACGCTCATCATGCAGCAAGAGGAACTGGATCGGCTCGTGTCTGAACGCACACGCCAGCTCGAAGCGCTCGCGTGGCACCTGCAATCCGTCGGCGAGAACGAAAAGACCGAGCTTGCTCGCGAACTGCACGACGAACTCAGTTCGATCCTCACCGCGAGCAAAATGGATGTCGCCTGGGTGCGCAACAAGCTGCCCGACAGCGACCCGGCGATGGCGGAAAAATTCGCGCGCGCTCGGCAGTCTAGATCAGGGCATTGCATTGAAGCGCCGAATCATCGAGGACATGCGGCCGACCGTGCTCGCCAATTTCGGCCTGGTCACGGCGCTGCGCTCGCTCGTCGATGAAGCTGCGCCGCGCAACGGCTAGAGCGTGGAGTTCGTGCTGCCCGACGACGATGTGAAGCTCGGCGAAGCGGTCGAAATCGCGCTGTTCTGCGTCGCACAGGAAACGCTCACTAACGCGGCGAAGTGCTCGATCAGCACAGCGTATCGGCTGCATATCGCGGATGATGGCATCGGCATCAAACCGCAGGATTTGCTGCTCACGCAGACGCACGGGCTGGTCGGCATGCGGCAGCGTGTGTCGGCACGCGGCGGGCGTTTCGAGATCGAGCAGGCGATTCCGCACGGCACGAGCATTCGCGTATCGATGCCGCGCGACCGCGCCGCCGACGTGAATGCGGATGCGACGGCGCTGGCGGTGGTTGTTACACCTGACGCGTAGGATTCAGCTATAGCAAATGCGGAACGCGCCTATAGCAAAACGCGATCCCGCCTACAGTTTCTGACCGGGCACTTTTTTATGATTGATCACACCGAAGCGGTCCCGACGGCCGTATCGACGGGCCGAACCAGATACGATGCGCCCACGTTCCGCGTGTGGCGTTTCAACTCTAAGGGGAATAAACATGACTCGACTGATCGCTTTGCTGCTGCTCGCCGGCACGGCCGTCCTCGCGGGCTGCAACACCATGGCTGGCGCGGGCCAGGATATCTCGAAGGGCGGTAACGCCATCACGAACTCCGCTGAGAGCACAGCGACTGAACCAACAGGCATTCCATAGCGTTGATGTAGTTCCCTGTCTTGCGCCACCCTTCATCGGGTGGCGTTTTTCTTGTGTGCCCAGCATGGACGCAATCTTGTAGGGCAAGTTCTACCATGAGTTGAACAGAGCGAATGAAGCGAAGCGCAACTGCGAGAGGGTGACCAAAATCGTGGGGAAGAAGCGTGGAGCGAAACCGCGAGCCGATGGAC
>JAQFVJ010000476.1 GCA_029439525.1 Caballeronia sp. BR6202001591004 | reverse complement strand
CTGCAAAGCTACAGGTCGAATCTTACGCCGCGAGCAGCGAGCGCAGTACGAACGGTAGAATCCCGCCGTGCTTGTAGTAGTCGACTTCGATCGGAGTATCGATGCGTAGCAGCACCGGCATGCGATCTTCCTTGCCGTCCTTGCGATGGATCACAAGTGTGACTTCCTGCTGCGGCTTGAAGTCGTCGCCGAGGCCTTTGATGTCGTATGTCTCTTCACCCGCGATGTTCAGCGACTGGATGCTGTCCGAGCCCTTGAACTGCAGCGGCAACACGCCCATGCCGACCAGGTTCGAACGGTGGATCCGCTCGAAGCTGCGCGCCACCACGGCCTTCACGCCGAGCAGTTGCGTGCCCTTTGCGGCCCAGTCGCGCGACGAACCCGTGCCGTACTCTTCGCCCGCGAACACGATGGTCGGCGTGCCCGCGTCGATGTACTTCATCGCGGCGTCGTAGATCGACAGTTGTTCGCCGCTCGGCTGATGGATCGTCAGGCCGCCTTCGACGCGCGTGCCGTCGACCTTCGCCGGGATCATCAGGTTCTTGATACGAACGTTCGCGAAGGTGCCGCGCATCATCACGTCGTGATTGCCGCGACGCGAGCCGTAGCTGTTGAAGTCGGCCTTCTGTACGCCGTTCGCCTTCAGCCACACGCCTGCCGGCGACGTTTCCATGATCGAGCCTGCCGGGCTGATATGGTCGGTTGTCACCGAGTCGCCGAAGATGCCCAGCGCGCGCGCGCCCGTAACCGAAGGAATCGAATCGGCCGGCTTCATCGAGAAGTCGTTGCCGAAGAACGGCGGCTCGGCGATATAGGTCGACTTCGGCCAGTCATAGACCTGACCGCTTTCGCCCGCGATCGTGCTCCACAGGTCGCCGTCCTTGGTGAGCTGCGAGTAATTCTCGCGGAACGCCTTGGCGTCGAGCGCGAACTTGAGCAGCGCGTGGACTGCGTCGCTGGTCGGCCAGATGTCGCCGAGATAGATGTCGCGGCCGTCCTTGCCCTTGCCGACCGGCTCGGTCATCAGATCGCGCGTGATGTTGCCCGCGATCGCGTAAGCCACGACCAGCGGCGGCGAAGCCAGGAAGTTCGCGCGGATGTTCGGGTGAATACGCGCTTCGAAGTTACGGTTGCCGGACAGCACCGCTGCAGCGACCACGTCGTTCTTCGTGATGGCGTCGTTCAGTTCCGGCGTCAGGTCGCCCGCGTTACCGATACACGTCGTGCAGCCGTAAGCGGCCAGCGTGAAGCCCAGCTTGTCGAGGTACGGCAGCAGGCCCGTCTTCGTCAGATACTCGGTGACGATGCGCGATCCCGGCGCCAGCGACGTCTTGATGTGCGGCGCCACCGTCAGACCGGCTTCGACGGCCTTCTTCGCCAGCAGGCCGGCGGCCAGCAGCACGCTCGGGTTCGACGTGTTCGTGCACGACGTGACCGCGGCGATCAGCACGTCGCCGTTCTTCAGGTTCACGCCATCGGTCGTCTTGTAGTTCGCGTCGAGATCGGCGGCCTTCTTGTTGAAGCCGTTTTCGCCGACCGGCTTCGAGAACAGGTCTTCGAACGTGCTCTTCACGTTGCCGATTTCGATACGGTCTTGCGGACGCTTCGGACCTGCGAGCGACGGCGCGACGGTCGACAGATCTAGCGTCAGCGTCTTGGTGTAGTCGATATCGCCGGCCTTCGGCACGTCCCACAGCTTCTGCGCCTTGAAGTACTTCTCGAGCGCGGCGATTTCCGCGTCCGTGCGGCCCGTGCCCTTGAAATAATCGATGGTCTTTTCGTCGACCGGGAAGAAGCCCATGGTCGCGCCGTATTCCGGCGCCATGTTGCCGATGGTCGCGCGGTCCGGCACGCCGATCGAAGCCGTGCCTTCGCCGAAGAACTCGACGAACTTGCCAACGACCTTCTCCTTGCGCAGCATTTCGGTGATGGTCAGCACGAGGTCGGTCGCCGTGCAGCCTTCGCGTAGCGTGCCCTTTAGCTCGACGCCGACGACGTCCGGCGTCAGGAAGTACACCGGCTGGCCGGGCATGCCCGCTTCCGCTTCGATGCCGCCCACGCCCCAGCCCACCACGCCGATGCCGTTGATCATCGTCGTGTGCGAGTCGGTGCCGACGAGCGTGTCCGAGTAATAGATTGTGTCCGCGCCTTCCTGCTTCTTGTGCACGCCGCGCGCGAGATATTCGAGGTTCACCTGGTGCACGATGCCGATGCCCGGCGGCACGACCTTGAACGTGTCGAATGCCTGCATGCCCCACTTCATGAACTGGTAACGCTCGTTATTGCGCTGGAATTCTAGCTTCATGTTCAGATCGAGCGCGTTCGGTTCGCGGTAGTGGTCGATCTGTACCGAGTGGTCGACGACGAGGTCGACCGGCACGAGCGGCTCGATCGCCTTCGGATCCTTGCCCGCGCGCTTGGCGACGCCACGCATTGCGGCGATGTCGGCGAGCAGCGGCACGCCGGTGAAGTCCTGCAGCACGACGCGCGCGACCACGAATGGAATTTCGTCGACGCGTGCGGCCGTCGGCTTCCAGTTCGCGAGCTGGGCGATGTGCTCTTCGGTGATCTTCTTGCCGTCGTAATTGCGCAGGACGGATTCGAGCACCAGACGGATCGACACCGGCAGGCGTTGAATCTTGACCTTTAGTGTGTCACCGAGTTGCGGCAGCGAGTAGAACTTGGCTTTGTCGGAACCGCTGTCGAATTCCTTGAGCGTGTTGTGGAGATTGTGGGCCATGGTTATTTTCCTTGGGCTAAGGACGAGGAAATAGCTTGCTTACTCTGGTTCCATGCCTGCATCGAGCGCCGAAGCGCCCGGTGCAGGGCTAGATCACGTACAGATATCGACGTATTCATTGACTGGCATTGCTTCGAGCTTTGCCTGATCGAGCGATACCGCGAGGATCGCCTGCTGTTGCTTCTGCGGGAAATGGCGCGCCAGGTTCTCGTCGGAACTTTTCGACGAGCAGCGGAATGCCGTCGTCGCGGCGACGCTTGTGACCGATCGGATATTCCACCGCGATCTCTTCGAGCTTGCTGCCGTCGTTGAACTCGACGGTCAGCGCGTTCGCGATCGAGCGCTTGGCTGGGTCGTGATAATCCTTCGTGTACTGCGGGTCTTCGACGCATT
>JAQFVJ010000475.1 GCA_029439525.1 Caballeronia sp. BR6202001591004 | reverse complement strand
TGCATCCGACCGACGAGCTATCTGCTGCCGGTTTTCAGCGTGCTCGGCGCGGTGGACGACGATTATCAGCTCGGCGTGCAGTCGCTCGGCACCTTCCAGCGCGCGTTCGCGATGACCAACTACGTGTTCGTGTTCGCGGACGCCTGAAAACGAAAAAGCCCGCCTGAGCGATCAGGCGGGCTTTCTGCGTGAGACGCTAAATTACTTATGCGCCGACTTCGTTGAGAATATCATCACGGCTTTCGCGTTCTTCGAGGTAGCTCGAACGATAACCTGTGTGCACGCCCCAGTAATAGAAAATCAGTGCGAGCACGGCGCCCGCCGCCATATCCCAGCCATACGGCAGCACGCCGCTGCCACCGAATTCCTTGCTGCCGATCAGCGACATCACGGCCATCGACGGCAGATACGCCACCAGCCACCACGCGGCCTTTAGATCCTGTCCCCAGCCCGCGAATCCGGTCTTGCCCTGAAAGTAGAAGTACACCGGCAGCGCGACGACCATCAGCAGGATCATTTCACCCGTCAGCAGCCACTTCGCCCAGTACAGCACGAACGATGCGCAAACGAACGCGAACGGCGCGATCAGCCCCATCAGCGGGATATTGACCGGGCGATCGAGGTCGGGCGCGGCGCGGCGCAGCGCCATCAGGCTCACCGGTCCCGTCAGATACGAGATGACCGTCGCCACCGAAATCACCGCCGCGGGCATGCCCCAGCCGCGGAAGAAGAACATGAAGATGAACGACACGACCAGGTTGAACCACATCGCCGGGCGCGGCACGCCGTAGAGCGGATGCACGTTGCCGAAGATCTTCGGCATCGTGTTGTTGCGCTCCATCGCGTAGATCATGCGCGTGGTCGTTGCCATGTAGGTGCTGCCGGTGCCGCTCGGGCTGACGAACGCGTCGACGTACAGCAGCACGGCGAGCCAGTTCAGGTTGAGCGCCCGCGCCAGTTCCGCGAACGGCGACGCGAAGTTGAAGTGCGACCAGCCCTTCGCCACGTCAGCCGGATTTACCGCGCCGATATATGCCACCTGCAGCAGCACATAGATGACGAGCGCCAGCAGAATCGAGCCGATCACGGCGAACGGGATGCTCGTCGACGGATGGCGCGCTTCACCCGCCAGATTCACCGGGCTTTGAAAACCGTTGAAGCTGAACACGATGCCGCTGGTCGCCACGGCCGTCAGCACGGCCGGCCAGCCGTATGGCGCGAAACTCGTCGTGGTGCCGAAGTTGTGCGAATGGAAGCCCGTGAAGATCAGGCCCGCGATGGTCGCGCCAGGAATCAGGAACTTGAAGACGGTAATCAGCGAATTGGCGCGCGCGAACACCTTCACGCCCCAATAATTCAGCATGAAATAGATGATGACGAGCAGCGCCGACAGCGCGATGCCGGACGTCGTCAGCGTGTCGTTGACATAGAGCGCATGCGCCCAGTCATACGCCCACGTGCTCATGTATTGAATGGACGCTTCCGCCTCGATCGGAATGACCGACACAATCGCGATCCAGTTCGCCCATGCGCTGATGAAGCCCACCAGCGCGCCGTGCGAATAGCGCGCATAGCGCACCATGCTGCCAGATTCCGGGAAGGTCGCGCCGAGTTCGGCGTACGTCAGGGCGATCGCCATTATGACGACCGCGCCGATCACCCACGCGAGTATAGCGGCGGGACCGGCGATCTTCGCCGCTTTCCACGCGCCGAACAGCCAGCCGGAACCGATGATCGATCCCAGGCCCGTCAGCATCAGCGCCATCGGGCCGATGTTTCGTTGTATTGAGCTTGTTGTCACTTTGTTCTCCAGTGTCTCTCCGCCGCGTGCGATGCGGACGCAGCCTATGATCGCCTCGTCCGCCGGGGATGCCGCGCTTAAGAACGCAGACGATCCGGGCAACGACCTATTTAATAAAATGGTGCGTACATAGTTTATCGATTGCACCTTTCGATTGCAGAGAACACAGCCAAAAAACATGCAGTTTATACGAGTCGTTAGCGGATTCGCATCAAAAATTGCAAGGTTCGTAAAGGTTCGCCCCACTGTCTCAAAAAAGTCCCCTTAGATTTGTCGGAAATTATTTGACCACGAAATGGATTAGCCGTATAAAGCTTCTTACAGGATTTTAAGTGGCGAGTAAAGTGGTCTGCGTAGGTTCGCCATCACG
>JAQFVJ010000474.1 GCA_029439525.1 Caballeronia sp. BR6202001591004 | reverse complement strand
GCGTCTTGTCCGCGTGAATAGCCTTCGGTTGCCTGCAAGAGACGGGGCGTGTAGTCATGCCGAACGTCGCGCGAGCGCACTGCTTCGATGCCCAGTTGCTCGACGATTTCGCCGTTGCGCATGACTGCGACCCGTTGGCAAAGAAAGCCGACAACCGCCAGATTGTGACTGACGAGGATCATCGTCAGTTGGCGTTCCACGTGCAGACGTCTGAGCAGATTGAGGATTTCGGCCTGCACGAAGACATCTAGCGCGGAGGTCGGTTCATCGAGCAACAGCACGCGCGCGACGATCAGCGCCCGCGCGATCGACACGCGTTGCCGCTGCCCGCCCGACAGTTGATGCGGATAACGAAAGCGATACGTCGGCCCGAGACCCACTTCGGCGAGCGCGGCGAAAATGCGTGCATCTTGATCGCCGATGCCGTTGATCGCGAGTGGCTCGCGCAGCATCCTGTCGACCGTGAAGCGCGGATGCAGCGCGCCGTACGGGTCCTGGAATACCACCTGCACGTCGCGTTTGCCGGTGCGCGCGCCGATCCGCACGCTGCCTTCGGTGAGCGCGCGCAGCAGCGTCGACTTGCCGCTGCCCGATTCGCCGACGAGGCCGAACACTTCACCCTCCTCCACGTGCAGCGATACATCGCGCACAGCGTCGACATGGCGGGTTTTGGTCCGGAAGCGGATGAGCGCGCGTTCGATGTGGATCATCGCGGCGCGCTTTCGTCGAGAGTGTCGGCAAGCCACGCCGGATCGCGGCGCAAGGTCGGCAGCTCGGCAGGCGGATTCGTCAGCGGCGGATTGGCCGACAGCAGCCCGCGCGCGTATACGACGGATGCGTCGCGTGGACAAGATCGCGCGCGGTGCATGTCTCCACGATGCGCCCGCCGCACATCACCGCGACGCGGTCGCAAAACGACATCACCAGCGGCAGATCGTGGCTGATGAACACGAGGCCCGTATCGTGACGCGCGATCATCTCGTCGAGCACAGCGAGCACCTGCATCGACACGAGCACGTCGAGCGCGCTGGTCGGCTCGTCGGCGATCAGCAGACGCGGACCGGCGAACACCATCATCGCGATCATCACGCACTGGCCCATGCCGCCGGACAATTCGTGCGGATAGGCATCCGCGCCGCGCTCCGGATCGCGGATATGCACCGCCGCCAGCGCCTCCACGATACGCGCGCATCGCCTTGCAGCCGAGCCGGTTGCCCTTCGCGCGAGCGTCTCGCGCGTTTGCTGGGCGACCGTCATCACGGGATTCAGCGAATATTTGGGGTCCTGCAGGATCATGCTCATCTGCGCGTGCCGCAGAGCGTGCGGCGCTCCTTCGAGCGCATCGCGAGCAGATCGCGTCCGTCGAAGCGCAACGCATTAGCGGACCACTTCGCCTCGGGCGGCAACAGCCCGAGCAACGCGCGCCCCGTCAGCGACTTTCCCGATCCCGATTCGCCGACGATGCCCAGCCGCTCGCCGCGTCGCACCACAGCGAGATGCCGCGCACGGCCTGCATCAGCGTGCCGTCGTGGCCTTCGAAGGCAATCCGCAATCCGTCGATTTCCGCGAGTGCATCGGACATGTCAGCTTCCGTGACGCGGATCGAAGACGTCGCGCAGACCGTCGCCGAGCAGGTTGAACGCGAGGCTTACCGCGAGAATCGCAAGAGCCCGGAATGGTCACGACCCACCACGCGTCGAGCAGCACGTTGTGGCCCGAGGCGACCATGGTAGCCCCACTCCGGGCTAGGCGGGTGCGCGCCTAGTCCGAGAAAGCCCGAGACCCGCGACCGCGAGAATGTGCCCGCCATGCCGAGCGGCGCGCGCACGATCACCGACGGAACACAGCGGCACGATATAGCGCAGCAGAACCCGCCAGTGCGACGCGCCGGCGAGCCGCGCCGCATGGATGTAATCGGCCTGCGCGAGCCGTAGCGATTCCGCGCGCGCCAGCCGCGCATACGGCGGGCACGCGATGATCGACAGCGCGTGACCGCGTTGAGCACGCCCGGCCCCAGCGCCGCCGGCAACGCGAGCGCGAGCACGATCGGCCCGATCGCCGCGACCACGATGAGCAGCAGCAGAATCGCCAGCCCGAGCATGCTGAGCGGATTCGACGCAAAGCGCCGGTACGCGCGGCCGAGCGCGGCCTGTCTCGGCGACGCGGGCGTGTCGGTCAGAAGCCACGCGCGCCAGTTCGTACGATCGGCCTTGTGTTAGGCATTCGGTTCGGAATTCATGGTCGCGCGCTCGGCGGGCGATGGCATCGGGCAAGTCTCTCCATGTCAGCGAGCACGAGGATCGAACACGCGGTAAAGCCGCATCGGTCAACAGGTTCAGCGCGATGAAGGTCGCGCCGATCACGAGCGTCGAGCCGAGCACTGCGTTCATGTCGGCGTTGAGCAACGCGCCCGTCAGATACGAGCCGATGCCCGGCCACGCGAACACGATCTCCGTCAGCACCGAACCTTCGAGCAGGTAAGCTGTACGCGAGCGCGATCACCGTCAGGAGCGGCAACGCAATATTGCCGAACGCATGCCGCCAGATGACGCGCCGCTCGGACAAGCCTTTCGCGCGCGGTCGTCACGTATTCCTGGCTCAACTGTTCGAGCATGAAAGAGCGCGTCATCCGCGACAGATAGGCGATCGAATAGAATGCCAGCACGCTTGTCGGCAACGCGATATGTGAGACAGCATTGCGGAACACGTCCCACTCGCCGGCGATGATCGAGTCGATCAGCAGGCTGCCCGTGTGAGTATCGACCATGCCGTCGTAGACCGAATCGATGCGCCCCGGCCTCCAACCCAATGCAGCCGCGAGTAGAACAGCAACAGGCCCATCAGCGCGAGCCAGAACACCGGCACGGAACTGCCGGCGAGACCGATCACGCGCACGATATGATCGACGATACGGTTGTGCCTCACGGCCGCCGCCACGCCGAGCGGCACACCGATCACCACGCCGATGAACGTGGACAGCGTCGCAAGTTCGAGCGTCGCGGGTAAACACGCGCCGGATATCGTCGATGACGGGATTCGCCGTCAGCAGCGACACGCCGAGATATCCGTGCAGCACATCGCGCGCATAGATCAGGAATTGATCGATGAGCGCTTATCGAGACCGAGTTGCGCGCGCGCCGCCGCATACGCCGCCGCTGACGCGCGATCGCCGAGAATGGCGAGCACCGGATCGATCGGAATCTTGCGGCCGATGAAGAACGTGATCGCCAACAACCCGGTGAACGTGACGACGAGCATCGCGATCCAGCGCAGCAGCGCAAAACCGACGCGCACGCCGCCGCGATGCGAATTCGCTGCGCGCACGCGGTCCGCGAGGATCGTGAAGGCATTCACTGCTTCTTGATGTTCCGATATGACACGAGGTCGTTGATCGGCCCGACTTCGAGTCCGGTAACGCCCGGCCGCGCCGCCACCTGCGACACCTTCTGGAACATGATGACGAACGGCGACTTCGCGAGCACGTCCTTCTGCATCGTTTCATACATCTGTGCGCGTTTTTTAGTATCGCTTTCGGCGAGCGCGGCGTTGGTTTCTTTCGTCAGTTGCGGAATATCCCATGCGCCCGCGCGCGATAACGTCCGAGCGTCTGCTTGTTGTCGCTCGGCATGAGCTGCACCTTGATGTTCGCGAGCGCGAAATTCGCCTGCACCGCCTGCGCAATCTCGCTGTACGGATAGTCGTTGCGCACGTCCATCTTCACAGTGAAGCCATTCGCGAGACCGGCTTTGGCGAGCAGCGCCTTCGCTTTCGCGACGTCCTGGTGATAGGGATTTTCGTTGTCCGTGCCGAGGAAATCTTCAGGCAGGAAAGTCTGATGCACCTTGTACGTGGTGCGGATCACGTTCTTCTGGATGCCCTGATAGTTGATCAGCAATTTCATCGCTTCCCACACTTCGGGCTTGGC
>JAQFVJ010000473.1 GCA_029439525.1 Caballeronia sp. BR6202001591004 | reverse complement strand
CGTCTCTCATGACCTCAACTTCCTGAACCGCCCGGTGCGGACCCGCATGCCGGGTGGTGTGGCAGGGGCACAGTCAGCGTTAACGGCCCCTATGCCGATTCACGTCCGACGCGCGCGACGGTCCAAAAGCGACCGTGTTTCATGTGACGCTGTTCTGGAAGGCCACTTCCCGGCCGACTTCCCTGCTTACAAGTAAAATTCGGTTGCCTGGCGCTGTGTGCGCGCTTGCCGGACGCTGCTGATTTGTGTGGTAGAGCGACGGCAAACGCACACATAGCGCAAAAAACTCAACAAAATCAAGGAGGCACTATGCCAGCCGTCTACGGGATCATACTTTTGCTCTACGCGGTGATCGCGATCGCGGTACTGATCCTGATGATCGCGCGCTACAAAGTCTATCCATTTCTCGTCCTCATGATCGTGTCCGTGTTGCTCGCGCCCTGGCGGCCGGCATGCCGATGGACAAGATCGTGAAGTCGTTTGAAACTGGGAACGGCAATACGCTCGGACACATCGCCATCGTCGTGGGTCTGGGCACGATGCTCGGGCAAGATGATGGCCGAATCGGGCGGTGCGGAACGTATCGCCAACACGCTAATCGACCTGTTCGGCGAGAAGAACATCCACTGGGCGATGATGGTCGTCGCGATCATCGTCGGCTTGCCGGTGTTCTTCGAAGTCGGTTTCGTGCTGCTGATTCCGATCGCCTTCAACGTCGCCAAGCGTACCGGAAGGTCACTGTTGCTGATCGGGCTGCCGATGGTCGCAGGGCTGTCCGTCGTGCACGGTCTGATTCCGCCGCACCCGGCCGCGCTGCTCGCTGTGCAGGCGTATCACGCGGATATCGGCAAGACGATTGCGTACGGCCTGATCGTCGGGATTCCGACGGCCATCGTCGCCGGTTCGCTCTTCGCGTTGATGATTCACAAGCACGTCAAGCTGCCCGATGCCAGTGCGTTCGCCGATCAATTCATTAGCAAGCACGGCGACACCGAAAAGAAGCGTAATCTCCCGAGCTTCGGCATCACGCTATTCACGATTCTGCTGCTGGTGATCCTGATGCTGGTCGGAAGCTGGGCGGATCTGGTGTTCACGCCGAAGACGTTGCCGAACGATCTGCTGCGCTTTGTCGGACAATCGGATATGGCGCTGCTGATCGCGGTGCTGGTCAGCTTCTGGACGTTCGGCGCGAAGCAAGGTTTCAACCGCGAGCAGATTCAGAAGTTTTGCGGCGAGTGTCTCGCGCCGATCGCGGGCATTACGCTGATCGTGGGCGCGGGCGGCGGGTTCGGACAGGTGTTGCGCGATAGCGGGATTTCCCAGCAGATCGTTTCGACGGCGTCGTCCGCGAATCTGTCTCCGCTGCTGCTCGGCTGGTGCGTCGCGGCGTTGATCCGTCTCGCCACGGGTTCGGCGACGGTCGCCATGACGACCGCGAGCGGTACGCCGATCGCGGCAGCGGCGGGCGGCCATGTCAGCCCGGAACTGCTGGTGCTGGCGACCGGTTTAGGCTCGCTGATCTTTTCGCACGTGAACGACGGCGGTTTCTGGCTGATTAGAGAGTATTTCGGGATGACGGTCGGTCAGACGTTCAAGACCTGGTCGTTGCTCGAAAGCCTGATTTCCCTGATGGGTCTCGGTTTGACCTTCGCGTTTGCGGCGGTCGTGTAACGAGTTTTCGATGATTCTGATTGCAACGGGCGTGTCGGGCGCCGGCAAGACCCGCATCGGCGAATTGCTCGCCGAGCGCCTGAACTGCACCTTCACGGACGGCGACACGTTTCACAGCGCCACCAACAAGGAGAAGATGCACAAGGGCATTCCGCTGACAGATGACGACCGCTGGCCGTGGCTGAAAACCATCCGCGCCGCGATCGAGGAGAAGCAGCGCGTGGGCGAGACGGCTGTGTTCACGTGCTCGTCGCTGAAGCGCTCGTATCGCGATGTGCTGCGCAACGGCGACAAGGATGTGTGCTTCGTCTATTTGCACGGCACGTTCGACGTGTTGCAGGAGCGTCTGCAGACGCGCTCCGGCCATTTTTTCGATCCATCGCTGCTGAAGAGTCAGCTCGACACGCTCGAGGAGCCGGGCGAGGACGAGGCGATCATCGAGAGCATCACGCTGACGCCCGAGCAGATCGTCGACAACGTGATCGAGAAGCTCAAGACACGATAAAGCCCGGGAATTCCGGGGCTTTTTGTTGAGCGCCTGTCGAAGCGAAGCGTCAGGCGATCCGCTTCGCCAACTCGACCGCCTTGCCGATATACGACGCCGGCGTCATCTCGAGCAGCAGCAGCTTCGCATCATCGGGAATCGCGAGACCGTTGATGAACGTCTGC
>JAQFVJ010000472.1 GCA_029439525.1 Caballeronia sp. BR6202001591004 | reverse complement strand
ATCTGCCGATCGTCCGTCGCGCGAGGAAGCCGAAGCCGCCGTGCGCGTTCTGCTGCGCTGGGCAGGCGATGATCCCGCGCGCGAAGGGCTGATTGATACCCCCGCACGCGTCGTTCGCGCTTACGAAGAGTTCTTCCAGGGCTACGAGCAAAATCCTCACGACATCCTGTCGCGCACGTTTTCGGAAGTTCAAGGCTACGACGAAATGATCGTGCTGAAGGACATCCGCTTTGAAAGCTATTGCGAACATCACATGGTGCCGATCATCGGCCGCGCACATGTCGCGTATCTGCCGAACAAACGCGTCGTTGGCATCTCGAAGCTCGCGCGTCTCGTCGATGCCTTCGCCAAGCGTTTGCAGATTCAGGAGAAGATGACCGCGCAGGTCGCGGACACGCTCAATGAGGTATTGCAGCCGATCGGCGTCGGCGTGATTCTGGAAGCAGCGCATCAATGCATATCGACGCGCGGCGTTCACAAGGCGGGCGTGTCGATGGTGACCTCGCGCATGCTCGGTTCCTTCCGCGACGATCCTTCTACGCGCCGCGAGTTTCTTGCCATCGTCGGCAATTCGACCGCGTTCAGCGTTTCGAATACGTGATGCTTCGCTCGCAACGTTGCGCATGAAAAAGCGGCCTAGCGCCCCTTTCGTCATTTCATCGTTTGATCAGGTTTGCGCTTTACGCGCCATAGCCACCGGCATCGTCCGGACCTGTTCCCTCGCGGACCTTGCCCTGCGACACGCTGCTGCCGGGTGGCACGCTGTGCGTGAGCCACACATTCCCGCCAATCACCGATCCCTTACCAATTGTCACGCGCCCGAGAATGGTCGCACCCGCGTAGATGACGACATCGTCCTCGACAATCGGATGCCGCGGGTTGCCCTTGATGAGCGAGCCATCGTTCGATGCCGGGAAGCTCTTCGCGCCGAGCGTCACCGCCTGATAGACACGCACATGCTGCCCGATGACCGCCGTCTCGCCGATCACCACACCCGTACCGTGATCGATGAAGAAGCTTGGCCCGATGGTCGCGCCCGGATGAATGTCGATGCCCGTCAGCGAATGCGCGATCTCGTTGATGAAGCGCACGAGCAGCGGCACGCCGAGCTTGTGCAGCGCATGCGCGAGACGATGATGCGTCATTGCCCAGATGCCCGGATAGCACAGCAGAATTTCGGTGACGTGCTGCGCTGCGGGATCGCCGGTAAAGGCAGCCTGAATGTCGGAAACGAGCAGCGCGCGAATCTGCGGCAGTTGCGCGCCGAATTCACGTGCGATGGCAAAGGCCTGCGCGCTCAGTTCGGCATCGCTGGTCTCGCGATGCTCGGGCAGAAAGCACAATGCGCGGCGAATCTGCTCGTGCAGCAGACGCAAGGTGCTTTCGAGCGTCTGGCCAACGTAGTAATCGACGCTTTCATCGGTCAGATCGGGCGCGCCGTAATGCATGGGAAAGAGCGCCGAGCGCAGACCATTGACGATGCGCACGATGGCTTCGCGCGACGGCAATTCACGTATGCCGAGCGGATGACGCGTGCGATGCAGTTCCTCGCGCGACTGCCTGAGATTCGCGACGATGCGGGACAAGCCCCATTTTTGCGGTGCGGCATGAGGATCGTCGTTCGATATGACGTGCGGCGGGGCGGCGTCAAGCGGTGGCTTGTTGTGCATGTCGAGCATGAGACGAAAGATGCGGCCGCCGTGCCTGACACGGCGGAGAAAGTCTCAAGATTAACTGGTTTTACGTAAGCTTGTTGCTGCCCCCGACCGGCCATGCCGCGAAGAGGGTTATCGTCGACGACCCAAGATGCGCTTCATGGCATCAGATCGTTACGGTTGCTGGCATCGATCCAGCGCACGGCCCAGTCGCGCGCATGCGCAATGGCGTCGTCCTCGCTGCGAAAGCGCAGGTCCGCGGGAAAGAAACGGTTGGCGACGAGTTCGCCATCGCTCGTGCGCGAGATCACTACGTATGGTTGGTAGGTGCCATCTCGGGCGGGCGCGTCAGTAGATAGCCTCGATGTGAAAGCTGCATCGTGTTGCATGAGTCACCTGTGTAAAAGTGCCCTGCTCGTTCGAATCGCATTGCGATGTGACGGCGATACCCGACGCGCCCTTCTCCCTCCTTATTGCTCGCGTCGCTCGCGTTGCGCTTTACCGTCGACAGGTTCCAAATAATACTTGGATGAAAGGCGCTTGGGGTTGAAAAAAGCCTGAATTGTGAGGTGCCCGCGCAAACGCCCTGTGACAGGGGTTGCGGTTTCGTCGCCATAAATCCGGAACGAGTCTTGCTTGAGACGTCGCTGATTTGCACTTTGACAGGAGTACGTGATGAGCAATGCCAACGCCAACGACCCGAAGAACAAGCAGAACGAGCAGACCGCGCAAAGCCCGATCAAGACGCCGGGCGCCGAAACCGTGCATGTGAAGATGAGCGATGCGGCCACCGCGGCCGCCGGCGGCAAAGCGCATGCCGGCGCGAACGCGAAGCAGCCGCAGCGCGATGCCGCTGCTTATGCCGATACCGAGATCGGTCCCGATGGCCTGCGCGAACGTCGTCCGCTCGGTACGGATGTGCTGAACGACGACATGCTCGATGACACCGTAGATGCCGACGGCAAGAACATTCAGGCGCAGCGCTACGATCAGATGATGGAGACCGAGCCGGACGCGGTCATCAGTAACAATGCGACGCCGGTCAATCACGTGTCCACGCCCGATGACGGTCTCGGCGG
>JAQFVJ010000471.1 GCA_029439525.1 Caballeronia sp. BR6202001591004 | reverse complement strand
CCGAAGCCGCAGTGGCGGGAGCCGAAGCAGCCGACGAATCGCTGGCAGCGCTCGGAGCAGCCGAATCGCTAGACTTGTTGCATGCAGCCAGAGCAACAGCAGCCAACAGGGATGCTACGAGGAGGAATTTCTTCATGATCACGTCCTTTTATGGTTAAAGGTAAGCAACAGCGCAAAGTACCGGTAAAATGTGTGCTCCAACACCGACCTGGGCGGCTGTGGAGCCCCACAATTCTTTTTTGATGTGAGATACCTACGGTTTAGCCGGAAATTATAGGCACTTTCGTAACGACCGTCATAAATTGGGGGTCGATATGTTGTCTTTCTCATACAAATTTTCATATTGGGGAACGCATAACCATCAAATTCTGCAATGCTTCGGCGCATTTAACACGCCCACATTTCAGACTGACAAGTCGGTCTGAATCCATCCCGCACGATACCACTCGTACAACAGCGATGTCATTGCCGAATCGTCTGTAAGTGTTACAAGGCGTTTCACCTCCAGACGCCGTGTATCGGCCAAATCGGGGAGCCATTTTTTTGCATTTGCGGACAACGCATTGGGCTCTCCATTCACGAAATACGTATTTGCTTGATAGAGCAAGTTCGTCTTTCGGTCCAGCTTTATGCCTGTCTTTTTCACGCGTTCAACAAACTTTTGCTGATTCAATGCGCCCTCTGGCGGATCGAAAACCACGTTCGATTTCGGCTCGCTCAGATAGCTGCCTAAAAATCCCGCGATGTCCTTCTCATTCCAGTCAATCTTCGCAAGGATCGAGCCAACCCTTTCGACCAGCAACGGCGGGAGTGCTGCCGGATGCTCAACCGGCGGCTGCGCGGGATCGTGGTAACGCGCGCCGGCGTTTGCGGCGCCCGAGGTGTCTTCCATGCGCTCCGCGAGATGATACAGGAACTGCGTGGTAAGCTCGTGCGCGGACGGCGCGCGAAAGCCGATCGAACACGTCATGCATTCGCCTTCGGCGATGCCGTCATGCGCGATATGCGGCGGCAGATACAACATGTCGCCCGGCTCCAGCAGCCATTCTTCTTCCGGCTCGAAGTGCTGTAGAATTTTCAACGGCAGGCCGGATTTTAACGACAGATCTCGCTGCGCGCCGATGCGCCAGCGGCGTTTGCCATGAACCTGCAGCAGAAACACGTCATAAGAGTCGAAGTGCGGGCCGATGCCGCCGCCGTCGGTCGCGTACGAGATGATCAGATCATCGAGACGCGCATCGGGGATGAAGCGGAAGCGGTTCATCAGCGCGTGAGCGCGGTCGTCGTGCAGGTTCACGCCTTGCACGAGTAGAGTCCATTCGCGCTTCTTGACCGAAGGCAATTCGTCGGGTGCGAACGGACCGTGCTCCAGATTCCAGGTGTTTCGGAAATGCGTGATGAGGCGCAATTCCACATCGTCGAGATCGACTAGCGCGAACAGTTCGTCACGCGCAAGCGGCGCTGCGAGGCCGGGGATCGCCTGGCGAATCAGCAGGGGCTTTTTTTGCCAGTAACGTCGCATGAACTGTCGCGGCGTGCGTTTGCCCAATAGCGGTGTCGGCTCGTCGGGAAGGGGCGCGCGCGCTTCTGTGGCAGGGAAAACAGGGGCGGGAGTTGCGTTGAGTGGCCGCTTGGGCATCGTATAATCGAGGCTCGTATCTTGGAGGATCCAATGAAAATTGCGAAAGACACTGTCGTTTCGGTCGCTTACAAGCCATCGGATTGCACAAGGCAATCTGATTCGAGGAAAGCGACGAGCCGATGGTCTATCTGTACGGCGGCTATGATGGCACGTTACCCAAGATCGAGGAAGCGCTGGACGGTCCGAGCCCGGCTATGAGACGTTCGATTCAGCTCGAATCGCAGGATGCGTTCGGCGAATACGATCCGGAACTCGTGAAGATCGAGGAGCGCAACCGTTTCCCGAGCCACTCGAAGTCGGCATGCAGTTCGAAGGAATGCCCGAGGATAGCGAGGACGAATTCGACACGCTTATCTACACGGTGACGGACGTCGCGGAAGACACGGTCGTGCTCGACGGCAATCATCCGCTTGCGGGCATGGCGTTGCGTTTCGCGCTGTCGGTGCAGGAAGTGCGCGATGCGACGGAAGACGAAATCGAACATCAGCACGCACATGGCGCGGACGGACTCTCCATCGCTGACGAAGACGAGGACGATGACGACGAGCCGCGCAAGGACGCGGGTCCGACCTTGCATTGAGTGTTGATCGAGCGCGTCGCTACGGGTGTCGCGCGCCGGATCCAAAAAAAGCGCAGCCCGGCTGCGCTTTTCTTTTTTATTCCCCGTCGTTCTGATTCGGGCTGGTCGGCGGCGTGCCGTTGTCGATGCCGGATGCGGGTGACGGCAGAAGCGGCGGCAGCGCCTGGGGTTGAATCTGCGGCGGCGTGAGAAATAGGCGGCAGGTCGGATGCAGTTTGTGGCAGCGCGGGCGGCGGCGGAAGGTACTGCGGCGGCGCGGGTGGTGCCGATGACGGCAGCGTTTGCTGCCGGCGGTTCGATCTGCGAAGGCGGCTCGGCTTGCGGTTCGCTGTTGCTGCCGCCGCGTTTGGGCACATCG
>JAQFVJ010000470.1 GCA_029439525.1 Caballeronia sp. BR6202001591004 | reverse complement strand
CCGCTGATGGGCGGGATAGCTTCGACCAGCGCCCGGAGTTGAGTGACGTCGTTGTGGTTGGCGCCGGTCAGTATCACCGCGAGCGGGATGCGCTGCGCTGCGGTGAGGAGGTGATGCTTTGAACCGGGTCGCGCGCGCTGTGGGATTCGGTCCCGTTCTTGACCTGAGCCCACTGCACGGATTGAAGAGGAGTCGACGATGACGCGAGACCAGTCGAGTTGGTGGGCGGCGCGTAGCCGCGCAAGCAACAGCAGACGCCCGCCGCCAGCCAGTCACGCAGGCGGCGCCAGTAACTCATACCGCTGCCGCAGCCCCTCTTACGA
>JAQFVJ010000469.1 GCA_029439525.1 Caballeronia sp. BR6202001591004 | reverse complement strand
CGCGCAGCCCCTGAACCGTGTGTTCACCATCGCATGGTTCGATCGGCTGGGTCTGCCCCGTCTCTCATGACCTCAACTTCCTGAACCGCTCGGTGCGGACCCGCATGCCGGGTGGTGTGGCATGGGGCACAGTCAGCGTTGACTGTGCCCCATGCCGATTGCATCGGCCCGTGCCGCATTTTTGCGGAGACTGGCCTATCCTATGCGTGCCATCCCCGACCAGGAGCTTCGGCATGGTCACCGGAAAAACCACGCTGATCGCGCATCTCGGCTATTCCACCGAAGCGTTTAAAGTTCCGATGATCTACAACCCTTGGTTCGACAAGCAAGGCATCGACGTCGT
>JAQFVJ010000468.1 GCA_029439525.1 Caballeronia sp. BR6202001591004 | reverse complement strand
GTAATGCGGTAGCCAACCCGCGGATATCAGCGTGATTCACCGTCGGCCTTACTGCTACGCCACCCTCAGGAAATTTCCTTGACTATCGGAAAGTCAAAGACGCGATATAGCAATTGACTTGGAAAGGCATATCAGCAGCCGTAAGACGGAGCAGGTCGCCAACTTCCTCAACACGCATCGCAACGTACGTCTGTACTTCACGCCGACCTACTCGTCGTGGCTCAACCAAGTGGAAAACTGGTTCTCACGCATCCAGCGTAATGTGATCGCGCGTGGCATCTTCACTTCAGTAAAAAACTTGGATCGCAAGCTCATGCACTACATCCGCGAGCACAACAAAAATCCGAAGCCGATCAAGTGGAAGTATGACGATCCTTCGCGTCAGATCCGACCGGTGCCAAATCAATGACGCAGTCGACTAGCTGTCTGCCTTTCCCGCTTTGTCTGCCTTTCCCGCTTGCGCTTACGAATCGCGAAGAAGCTCTCCATATTTTCAGCCATTCCGAAGAGATCGTAACGGCTGACGAAGTCAACGCATCGATCGCCTTGATGGCCGCGGCCATCAAGGCGGCGACTCAAGACAACTTCGCGCTTGTACTGTCCGTCGTCATGGGCGGCGCGGCGGTGTTCACCGGCATGCTGCTGCCGCATCTGGATTTCCCGCTCGAGTTCGATTACATCC
>JAQFVJ010000467.1 GCA_029439525.1 Caballeronia sp. BR6202001591004 | reverse complement strand
CGCATCGCAGACGCCGGTGTGATCGGACTGATCCGTGCATATCTGACGGGATCATGGGCGATGGCGTGTGGTGCTGGAACGGATGGAGGGTACGCCGCAAGACGGCCGTGTTGAAGACTTCGGTGTCGGTGAACTTGGAGTTGATGCCCGGGATGTACTGAATGTTCGTGTAAGTCGCCGAGATATCCCACGCGCTGTTGAACGTGTAGCCGGGGTCGACCGCAAAGCGGTTCTGAGCCTCCGCCATGATAGCCATTCGTCACCGCCGACAAGCCCCACTGGCCGGCCGAGTTCGTCGCCGAATCCGTGCCATAGACGCCGCCGTTGGTCGAGTTGTTGATGCGGGTCAACGCCACCGTGCCGCCGATTGGACCTTGTGCTGGTACTGGACCGCTGCCGACCACGTTGAGCCCTGATAGACGCTGCCCTGGACGCCCGCGAGCGAGTACGAGCCGCTGACCGTCACGCCGTAGAGCTTAGGCGACGTATAGACGATCGAGTTGTTCGCGCTGTTCGCGCGGTGGTAGATCGTATCCAGTTCGTCCAGATCGCCCGGGTGCGCGCCGAAGTAGCCGGGCGGTCAGCCAGTTGGTCGAGCTGTACGGGGCGCCATCAGCGTGTAGTACGAGGTGTATTGGCGACCCGAGTGTCAGGGTACCGTACGCCGCGTTCGTCAGACCGACCCATGCCTGGCGGCCGAACATCGCGTTGGTGAACTGCTGGCCGCCGCTATTGATGTCGAAACCGGATTCCAGCTGGAAGATGGCCTTGTTGCCACTGCCCAAATCTTCCGCGTCCTTCAGGCTACCCGCCCAGATGCCCGACGCCGTCTTGACGT
>JAQFVJ010000466.1 GCA_029439525.1 Caballeronia sp. BR6202001591004 | reverse complement strand
GCACAACAAAAATCCGAAGCCGATCAAGTGGAAGTATGACGATCCTTCGCCTCGGATCCGACCAGAGTGCCAAATCAATCACGCAGTGGACTAGTGCAGTAGGCGCCTCCCCGGCGCGGGGGTCACTTTCTTTGCCGCGGCAAAGAAAGTGACCAAAGAAAGCCGCTTTTAAACCCTCCGCCCAGGGCGCTAGAGACCGCACTTGAATTAACTTTCACAGTGGTCGCAATAGTTGCCGCCCTCATAGATCAAAAAGGTCTTGGTTGGTACCCGTTCGATCTTGCTATTCTGCACTCAACCCTAAGTGGTGACAGTCATTCTTCTAGCGGGCGGCGCGCAGCGCCGCCCGCCAAGATGGTAGTTCAAAAGAAACCGGCAGGCAATCACCGCTCACGACAAAACAAACCTCATCGCCAAAACGCTATTCGGCCTACCCTGCTCAGCGCTTGCATGAAACGATCCAAGCGTTTGCACCATTCTTTGTCGAAGCGCTAACCGATTTAGGGCCGAATAGCGTTAAAGCGATCACGCCTGAGCCTTTCTCGTGGTGCTGTGAGTGTTCTTAGGTTTTCGTTGATGAGCGCCCGGCGGCGCGCAGCGCCGGCTATGCCGGAAGAATGACTGTCACCACTACCACTTTGGGTGATGTGCAGACGGACGGGCTCGCCAGATGGCCAATGCTGTAAAGAGCACGAAGGCGGCCCTATTGCGACCATCTGCAAAG
>JAQFVJ010000465.1 GCA_029439525.1 Caballeronia sp. BR6202001591004 | reverse complement strand
GGTCCGCCGCCCGCACCGTTCGCCTGCGCACCACCGACAGCAGTTGCTCGCGTTCGGTATCGGGCAGATTCATTTTGCCCATGACCCGTGTCTAAACATAAGTGCCTAAACATAAACATGGTGCTAATTCAATGACGCACTGCACTAGGGCGAACGCGTGCCGGAGAATCGGGCAAGGACGTTCGGCACAGCCTTGTGCCGAACGTCCTGAGCGGATTGCTGCGGCACGTTTCAGGGCCGTTTCGGCTTTCTTTTTGCGGGTCTTTCCGATAGCATTAAAACATGGTTTCATCCACATTTTCGCTTCTATTTGGGTTTTAGTCGAGTTTCGGGCAGGTATTTCGCGAGGAGACAGGTATGCGAGTCAGCGACATTCTGAAGGTGAAGGGCAACACGCTATTCACCGTTACGCCCGATACGTCGCTCGCCGAGGCTGTCGATGCCATGGCCGCGCACGACATCGGTTCGCTCGTGGTCATAGAATACGGTGATCTGGTCGGCATGCTCACCTTCCGCGAGATCATCGTTACCTTGCGCGACAACGGCGGCTCGGTCGGCACCAGCACCATCGCAAGATCATGGACGATCATCCGCTCACCTGTACGCCGGAAACCGACGTCAACGAAGTGCGCCGCATGATGCTCGAGCATCACGTGCGGTATCTGCCGCCGGTCATGGAGAAGCGCGTGCTCATGGGCGTGATTTCGTTCTATGACGTCGCGAAGGCCGTGGTGGAAGAGCAGGGTTTCGAGAATCGCATGCTCAAGGCCTATATTCGCGACTGGCCGCAAGAGGAAAAGGAACAGCATCAAGAGGCGCGATGAGCCTCATGGCTCGTGCATGTGCCTATGCCAATACCGATCGCACCAACGCCCCGCCCGGGGCGTTTTTTTCGTCCGCAGCGCCATATTTGTCTGAACGATGCCACGCTGCCCGAGTCCGCACGTTATTCGCCGTCGATCGTCCGGCGGCGCAAATACGGGTGCGCCGG
>JAQFVJ010000464.1 GCA_029439525.1 Caballeronia sp. BR6202001591004 | reverse complement strand
AGCGCGTCGCGCTCGCCGCCGTGCTGTGCCAGAACGCGCCGCTGCTTTTGCTCGCTGAACCGATCTGCATCATCAGATCGATTGCCTCGACACACCCGCGCAGTCGGCGCGACGATGCGCGCACGGTGATCTTCACGTGCCACGATCTGAATCTCGCGCACCGCTTCTCGACGCATGCGCTGCTGCTCGACGGTTCGGGCGGCGCGTTCGCCGGACGCGTCGACACGATGCTGACGCCGGAGCGCGCGAGCGCCGCGTTCGGCTATCCGCTTGCCCTGATCCGGGACGGCACGCATGAAGCGCTGGTGCCCTCGATCCCTCATTGATAAAGGAAACGCGATGTCCCCTCTCAACACCGTGCCGATGCCCCACGCGCCCGAGCGCGCCATCGAAGCCGATCTGCGCTGCATCATCGATACGAAGACCAAGCCGCCCGGCAGTCTCGGTCGCCTCGAAGCGCTGGCGCTGCAAATGGGCCTGATCCAGCGCACGACCAAACCGCGCATCGAGCGTCCTGCGATGATCGTGTTCGCCGCGGATCACGGCATCGCGGCGGAAGGCGTGAGCGCATATCCGCAGGAAGTGACCGCGCAGATGGTCGCGAATTTTTTGGCGGGCGGCGCGGCGATCAACGCGTTGTCGCGTTCGGTCGGCATGACGCTCGAAGTGGTCGATGCAGGCGTGGCCGCGCTGATTCCGCTCGAAGGCTACGAGCGTCTGTCGCTCGGCGCCGGCACGTGCAACTTCGCGAAGGAACCGGCGATGACGCGCGAACTCGCGCTCGAAGGCATCGCGCGCGGCGCAGCGCGCGTGCGGCATCACGCATCGCTCGGCACGAACGTGATCGGCTTCGGTGAAATGGGCATCGCGAACACATCGGCGGCGGCGTGCCTGATGAGCCGCCTGTGCGATGTGCCGATCGACGAATGCGTCGGACGCGGCACGGGCCTCGACGACGCTGGCGTGCGCCACAAGCGCGACGTGCTGTCGAAAGCGCTCGCGCTGCATCCGCGCTCGAACGATGCGATCGATGCGCTCGCCACGTTCGGCGGCTTCGAAATCGCGATGATGACGGGCGCGTATCTCGCCGCCGCGGAATTGAACATGACGATTCTCGTCGATGGCTTCATCGCGACATCGGCGCTGCTGGTTGCATCGACCATCGCGCCGGACGTGCTCGCGTATTGCGTGTTCGCGCATACATCGAACGAAGCGGGGCA
>JAQFVJ010000463.1 GCA_029439525.1 Caballeronia sp. BR6202001591004 | reverse complement strand
GCGATGCGAAGTCGTCCATTTCATCGTTCAGCACGATGCCCGTGCCTTCCGCGACCACACCCGAGCCGAAATAGCCGTTGATGGTGTACGTGTTCGATACCGCGTTGCCCCACTTATCGACGACCGAGAAATGCGTGGTCTCGGCTTTTTCAGGCATCGAGGTGCCCAGACCCGGCTGCACGCTCTTGGTGTCCGAAGGTTCGTTCGGATTCACTTCCTGCGCGCGCTTCAGGATGTAGTCGTCGTTGATGAGTTGCGCGACCGGCACCTTGTAGAAGTCCGGATCGCCGAGATATTGCGCGCGGTCCGCGAACACGCGTTTCTCGATTTCCGCGACGAGGTGGATGTACTGCGCGGAATCGAGCGGCACGCTTTCGAACTTGTCCTTGAGAGCGGTCTTCATCTTGAGCAACTGCACGAGGCCGACACCGCCCGAACTCGGCGGTGGCGCGGTGATCACGTGATAGCCGTTCCAGCTCGCGGTGATCGGCTGACGCCACACGGCCTTGTATTCCTTCAGATCGCGCTTCGTGATAAGCCCGTGGCCTTCCGTCGACTTGGCGATCATGTCGGCGATTTCGCCTTCATAGAAGGCTTTCGCGCCCTTGTCGGAGATGCGCTGCAGGGTCTTCGCGAGATCGGGCTGCTTGAATACCTGACCGGACTTCATGCTGCCGAAGTACAGATCGAAGTTGGTCTTGCCGTCGAATTCCTTCGACGCGGCATCGCGCCGGGAGATCAACTGGTCGTCCACTTCGAAGCCGTCCTGCGCGTACTTGATCGCGGGCGCCAGCACCTGCTTCCACTGCAGCTTGCCGAAGCGCTTCTGCGCTTCCCACATGCCCGACACCGTGCCCGGCACGCCGACCGCGCGATAACCGTACAGGCTCATGCCCTTGATGATTTCGCCCTTGTCGTCGAGATACATGTTGCGCGTGGCGGTAAGCGGCGCGCGTTCGCGGTAGTCGAGGAAGTAGGGGCGATGATTGACGTACAGCGTCATGAAGCCGCCACCGCCGATATTGCCCGCTTCCAGATAGGTCACCGCGAGCGTGAAGGAGATCGCGACCGCCGCATCGACGGCGTTGCCGCCGGCCTTGAAGATCTGCTCGGCGGTATCGGTGGCGTATTTGTCCGCGACCGCGACCGCCGCCGACGTTAACACCTGCTGCTGCGTATCGGACGTCTTGGCGTAGG
>JAQFVJ010000462.1 GCA_029439525.1 Caballeronia sp. BR6202001591004 | reverse complement strand
TCGCCAGCTCCGGATAACGTCCGAGCGTCGGTCGCACCTCAGGCAGCGCGAAGTCCTTGCCGATAGCCGTCTATCGTTATCGCCGATCAGCAGCAGCGTCGGCGTCTTCAACTGGTCGAACTCGTAGACGACCGGCTGCGTGTAGATCATGTCGTACAGCAGCGCCTAATTCCACGCGACTATATTCCTTCCCCGGGCCGCGATACAGCCTGCGAGCATCTGCAACTCACGGCTCGTAGTCGGCGCGCCAGTGGCCCGCGTAATACGTGTTCTGCTCGTATTTGCGGATGCCGTCGGCGCTCGTCTTCAGTTCGCGCGCGTACCAGTCGTCGATGGAGATCGACGGCACGCCCTTCGGCTTCCAGTCCTCGAGTCCGATCGGATTGACCATGACCAGCACGAGTTGCTCCGTCTCGCGCGGATACATGAGCGTATAACGCACCGCGAGCATGCCGCCCGTCGAATGGCCGATCACCGTCGCGCTAGGCACGCCAAGCGCCTGAAGCAACGCGTGCGTATTGCGCGCGGGCTGCTGCTGGAACATGTACTGATAGCGCACCGGCTTGGTCGATTTGCAGAAGCCGATCTGATCCGGCGCGATCACGCGATAACCAGCATCGCTCAAAGTGTCGATGGTCTGCTTCCACGTCGCCGCGCAGAAGTTTTTGCCATGCAAAAGCACCGCCGTGCGTCCGTTTGGATGCGCGGGATGCACATCGAGATATGCCATGCTCACGACCTGCCGTTGCTACATGAAGGCGAAGCGCGCCACCGGATACGGATAGTCGAAGCCCCGTAACTCGGGGCCATAGACAGGACCGTCATTGTTCGCGGATACACGGCGGGGCTGACGTTCGTCGCGAACGACATCGCAGAACACGCGGCAAGAGCAAAGAACAGGGATCGAAGAACGGACGACGGACGGCGCGCTGGATTCATATTGAGCGATCGATATCGAGATGAAGTAGGCCGGCCGATTTTAGCGCGCCCAATTGACACGTGTGTTTTGCATAGACCGAATGGCCGATGCATCCCGATGCCCCTTATACTTTGCTTTGCGGCCCCGATCGCCATCGTCGTGGCGAGCATCACGCATCGAACTCACTCAAGCATGAACAAAGGCATCCAGACATTCGTCGCCGCCCTTCTGGCTGCGGTCTGCGTCAGCGGCTGTCCGCAATTCAGCCCCGATGGCCGCACGCCCGTCGTCATCAATCCGAAGATGCGCGCGTCCACGCAGGAACTCTGCTATTCGGATTACGCGTTGCTGCATTCCGGCATCACACACGGACCGTTGTGGTCGGCGGAACATCTGACGGCTCAAAACGTCGATGCCGCGAAGGACAGAAGGACAACACACGCACCAATCGCTTTTTCGTCGAGAAGCGTCTGCCGCCGGGCAAAAGCGCGCAGCTCTCCGACTATATAGGAACAGCGGCTACGATCGCGGCCACATGAGTCCCGCCGGCGATCGCTGGAGCAAGCGCGACATGGCCGAATCGTTTTCGCTGGCGAACATCGTGCCGCAGGATCCGCCGAACAACCGGCGTATCTGGTCGCGCATCGAGCAGGCGGTGCGCCGGCTCGTCGAGGAATCGGGCGACGCTTACGTGGTCACCGGGCCGCTGTTTTCCGGTAGGCAATTGCAGACCATCGGCGAGTCGCGCGTGTTCGTGCCGACGCAGTTGTACAAGGTGGTCTATCTGCCGCAGCGGCAGATCACCTTCGCGGTGGTCGTCGACAACCACCTATACGATGAAGACCGTGCGCGAACTGGAAGCCATGAGCGGCCTCGCCTTTCCCGGCATCCCGGGCGCGCTCAAAGACAAGCGACCTAGAGGACTGAAAGGTGTTTAAACCCTTTGCGAACGATACCGACGTGCTCAACATCGCGGGCGACGCGATCAATATCGCCAACCGCAAGACGCGCGTGACCATCAGCGGCGACATGGCCATCGCGCGCGATCAGGCGGGCCTCGCCAACGCGCTCGCGTTGCAGAAAGTCATCGACGCGATCGTCGAAGCATTGCAGAACGACTCGGCGCTTCCCGCCAGACTGGCGGACGAACCGCCCGCGCCAACCGGCAGCGCGGGCAATCCGTTTATCTGACGCGCATTCTACAATCGATCCTCCAGCCAGACGG
>JAQFVJ010000461.1 GCA_029439525.1 Caballeronia sp. BR6202001591004 | reverse complement strand
ACGCCGACGCGTTCAAGACGCTGCGCCGTCTCTACGACAAAGGCCAACGCTTCGACCTGATCGTGCTCGATCCGCCGAAGTTCGCACCGTCGAAGGAAAGCATCGATCGCGCGGCGCGTGCGTACACAAGGACATCAACCTGAGCGGGTTCAAGCTGCTGCCGTCCGGGCGGCCTGCTATTTACCTACTCGTGCTCCGACGCGATCGATGCTGACCTGTTTCAGAAAATCGTCGCGGGCGCGGCGACCGATGCGCGCGTCGATGCGTGCATTCTCAAGCAACTGGCGCGGGCGTGGATCATCCGCTCCTGACCGCATTTCCGGAAGGCGAGTACCTGAAAGGCCTGCTGTTGCAAATCGCCTGAGCGCCCCAATTTGCTGGCGATCATGGACTGCGGCAGCATCGGCTTGACAAATATGGATTCAATAATCGATTCGATGCGCCGGCTCGCGCCGCTCACGCATATCCCGAACACAGACAAGGACTTTGGCGACATGATTCCCGTAACCATCCTGACCGGCTTTCTGGGCAGCGGCAAAACCACGCTGCTCAAGCGCATCCTGAACGAAAAGCACGGCATGAAGATCGCCGTCGTCGAGAACAAGTTCGGCGAAGAAAACATCGACAACGACATCCTCGTGCAGGAAACCGCCGAGCAGATCATCCAGATGAGCAACGGCTGCATCTGCTGCACGATCCGCGGCGATCTGGCGCGCGCTGGAAGACCTCGCGAACCAGAAGAAGGCGGGCACGCTCGACTTCGACCGCGTGGTGATCGAAACCACCGGTCTCGCGAATCCCGGCCCGGTCGCGCAGACATTCTTCATGGACAACACGGTCGCCGACGAATTCCTGCTCGACGCCATCATCACGCTGGTAGACGCGAAGCACGCGAACGCGCAGTTCGATCAGCACGAGGTGGTGCAGCGGCAAATCGGTTTCGCGGATCGCCTGTTCATCACCAAATCCGATCTCGTGGATGCGGGCGCGCTCGAATCGCTGAAGCATCGGCTGATGCATATGAACCCACGCGCGGCGGTCAAGGTCATCAATTTCGGCGATGCGGACATCAAGGAAATCTTCGATCTGCGCGGCTTCAATCTGAACGCGAAGCTGGAGATCAATCCGGACTTCCTCGCGGAAGACGAGCACGACCACGCTCATGATCACAAGCACGAGCACCATCACGCGCATCACGACGACAAAATCAAGTCGTTCGTGTACCGCAGCGACAAGCCGTTCGATGCGAACCGTCTCGAAGACTTCCTCGGCGGGATCCTGCAGATCTACGGCGAACGCCTGCTGCGCTACAAGGGCGTGCTCCATATGAAGGGCGTTGATCGCAAGGTTCGTGTTCCAGAGCGTGCATCAGATGATGGGCAGCGACCTCGCCGGCAAATGGATGCCCGCTGAGAAGAAGAACAGCAAGATGGTGTTCATCGGTATCGAATTGCCGAAGGATCTGATCACCGATGGTCTGGACGCGTGCCTGGTGAAATAAAGGCGCGTCCGCACGCATCTCGCTTCGTAGCGTCGGTCCGGCGGCACAGCAGTCGAGCAGGACGACAACCCGAAAACGGTCGCCGCAGGGCTGGAACCGGCTCTGCGTACGGCGTTTTTCGCCATTGACTTTCGTTGTGCATGTGTATTCATTATCACGAACCGTCATCGCTTTTTGCACGTCCAGGCGTCATATTTTTGAAATTCCGGCACTAATATCGACAGGGTTTTCCTCGGTTGTCGTCGGAAATTGCGGTTCAGTTACAATACAGTCCCACTGGAGAAGGCCGTTCCGCCAACAGCGCGTCCTTGAGCGTTATGCGGGCGGATACAGGAGAAGGGATGTCCCCGTCGGGACAATGTTTCGATTCACCGGGGACGGCGAATGAATCGACGCAAAGCACCGGGCCCGGAACAACGAGCCGTGTCAGTGCGCTCGATAGTCCGGAGCATCATCCAATATCAGTTTCCAGAGGAGTTCGGCCCCGCATCGTGACGCGTAGCTTTGTGCGTACCGAAGCCACTGCGTGCGGGTAACGCAGTTGTGGGCGTTGCGCAGACAACGCCTTACATTGAAGAAGCAAACAGATGACAACGAAACTCTTGACCGAAGCCGAAATCCTGAAGATGAGCGAGAAGGACTATATGAACGAGGAACAGCTCGCGTTCTTCAAAAATCGGCTCGAACAGTTGCAAGCGGACATTCTGAAGAATGCCGGCCAGACGACCGAGAACCTGCGGGAAACCGTGATTGTGCCGGACCCTGCGGATCGCGCGACCATCGAGGAAGAGCATGCACTGGAACTGCGCACGCGTGACCGCGAACGCAAGCTTCTGAAGAAAGTGCAGCAATCGCTCGCCCGCATCGACTCCGGCGACTACGGCTGGTGCGAGGAAACCGGCGAGCCGATCGGCATTCCGCGCCTGATCGCCCGTCCGACCGCCACGCTCTCGCTTGAGGCGCAGGAACGCCGCGAACTGCGTCAGAAGCTGTTCGGCGACTGAAGCGCTGCGAACCGGCGAACGTCGCGGGATCGCCCGCCACGGGAAAGACGCCGCCGTAAAAAACGCGGCCACTCCAGGTGCCCCGCGCGCGCTCGCGACCAATCCGAGCTTCATCCTGCTCGACGAGCCGTTCGCGGGCGTCGACCCGATCGCCGTGCTGGAAATCCAGAAGATCGTCAAGTTTCTGAAGCAGCGCAACATCGGCGTGCTGATCACGGACCACAATGTCCGCGAGAC
>JAQFVJ010000460.1 GCA_029439525.1 Caballeronia sp. BR6202001591004 | reverse complement strand
TTGCGCCCGGGATAGCGCGTTTGCCTTGGTTTTGGAGGCGGTAGCAACGATTCGATAAGTGCCCAGAGTTCGTCGAGTATAGGGTTAGCCATGTCCCTTTCGCCGTCGAAACAATGAGCAGGTTAAGAGCATTCATTGCGGGTTAACAGCCCTTTCTTCATTTTGTTAAGGGTTCTTAGGGCATTTTGGGCATTCGGGGCGGCAGCCCGTGGTCAACTTTCAAGACTTCGAATCGCTCATGAACCTGCTTTCCAAGCTCACGCTGCTCGCCCTGCCCGTCGCTCTCGCCGCTTGCGGTGGCGGGGGCAGTAGCGACCAGACCTGCTCGTCGGACCTCTACACGCTGAACAAAACCTGCACGCAGAACGTATCGACCGCGTTGCCCGAAGGCATCTGGTTCGGCGCGACGACCTTATCGACTGCGGCGCAGACCATCGTGCTGGAAAACGGCCAGTACTTCAGCGTCTACACCAACACCAGCGACGGCAGCCTCGCGTGGCTGCCGAAGGCATTGCTTTGTTCGATGAGGTTAGCAGACCCCGTTTGATTCCGGGGCCGCCGGTACAGTCCGGATGAAAAAGAACGGGACGGCGTGCATTCGCACGCGCGCATCGGTGCGCGTGCGAGCGGCCGTCCTTCGACCTGTTCACACAAACAGGCTGAAGTTCATGAACATCTCCAACACTCAAGAAGCTAAAGCGGTATCCGCCGCTGGTTCCGTTCGTCTCCGCATCGCGTTGTGCAGGCTTGCTGGCATCGTGAAATCGTCGATCGCTGCAGGATCTCATTCGTCGATGCGATGCTGAAAAAAGCTATGCGCGTGAGGACATCGATCTGTTCGACGTCGCGGGCGCATTCGAGCTTCCGCGGTACGCGAAGAAGCTCGCGCAAAGCGGACGCTATGCGGGCATCGTCGCGGCAGGACTGGTCGTCGATGGCGGCATCTATCGGCATGAGTTCGTCGCGCATGCGGTCATCGACGCATTGATGCGCGTGCAACTCGACACCGATGTGCCGGTGTTTTCCGCCGTGCTCACGCCGCATCATTTTCATGGCGGCGAAGAGCATGTCGCGTTCTTCAAGGAACACTTTCTGGTGAAGGGCGCGGAAGCGGCGAATGCTTGTGCGGATACGGTGGCGAAGTTGAGCGCGCTGGTGGTTTAAGCGGAGCGCAGATGGGGCGTAGCAGCAGCTACGCTCGCAGAAGCGGCGCAACCTTCCGCTCCAGCAGCGTGACGAGTTCGGGCTGCATGAAGCGGTAGTTGTCGGGTATGTCGAGACACACGAGCTTCTTGCCCTTCAGGCTCGAGCCGAATAGCCTCGAGAGCTTCGCCTTGTGTGCGCGCTCCATGACGAAGACGATATCGGCCCATTCGATATGCTCGGCCGACACCACTTCCTCCGCATCCGGCGCGAGGCCGGCAGGTGCCGTTTCGACGCTG
>JAQFVJ010000459.1 GCA_029439525.1 Caballeronia sp. BR6202001591004 | reverse complement strand
TGCCGCATTTTTGCGGAGACTGGCCTATCCTATGCGTGCCATCCCCGACCAGGAGCTTCGGCATGGTCACCGGAAAAACCACGCTGATCGCGCATCTCGGCTATTCCACCGAAGCGTTTAAAGTTCCGATGATCTACAACCCTTGGTTCGACAAGCAAGGCATCGACGTCGTCGTGGTGCCGATGGGCATCACGCCCGAAGACTATGTGTCCTTCCTGCCGCAACTCTTCAAACTGACCAATATTCGCGGCGCGCTCGTCACGATGCCGCACAAGATCGTCACGGCAGGATTGATGGACGACATCAGCCCGACCGCGCGCATCGCGGGCGCGTGCAAATGCCATTCTCAAGCGCTCGGACGGCAGCCTGCTCGGCGATCAGTTCGATGATGGCGCCGGCTTCGTGCGTGGCGTCGAGCGCAAGGGCCGCATGCTCAAGGGCGCGCGTGCTGGTGCTCGGCAGCGGCGGCGTCGGTTCGCCGATTGCCGCGTCGCTCGCAGCAGCGGGCGTGTCGGAGCTGGCCGTGTTCGACACCAACACCGCATCCGTCGAGGGGCTCGCGCAACGCTTGCGCGACCACTATCCGCTTTTGAACGTGCGCACCGACACGAAGAATCCCGCCAGCTTTGATGTGATCGTCAACGCGACACCGCTCGGCATGAAGGACACCGACCCGTTGCCATTCGATGTGGAACGCATCGCGCCGGAGACGTTCGTTGGCGAAGTGGTGATGAAGTCGGAATTCACGCCGCTCCTGCGCGCGGCTAAGAATAAAGGCTGCGTGGTGCAGGTCGGCACCGACATGCTCTTCGAAATGATTCCCGCGTATCTGGAATTTTTCGGCTTCGGCACCGCAACGGCCGACGAATTGCGCGCGGTGGCGCAGATTTAATACGCATAGCCGTTTTAAATACACGCCTCGCTTTTCCGTCATTGCATAGAGCGCAATTCAGACATCCAATCGTCTGACGCAATGCACAAATGTAGGGTTTTCGACAGCCTCAAATATTTGGTGGGGCATATTAAACAGACGTTTGCGCAGATTTTTGCGCACTGCAACGTGCTTGCAGGCGCTTAAAACCACGGCTTTCCACATTGTGGTCTGTCGTACATCGACTGATTTAGGCTCTCGTCAGAATGTTTTCACGTTGCTGGCGGTCAGGCGAAAAAAGCTAAAGCGCCTGAGTGCCTGGCGGCGAAGACGAATTCATTAAAGCAAAAGCACGCAGTATTGGCGTCTCACGAAAGCGGCCGAACTGCGAAGCGAATCGTCGTCGTGGCTTAGTGGGTCGGTGCCTCATCACTTCGATATCGACTTGGCGCGATGTACTCGGGGACAATGATGGATGTGCGCTGGATCAGCTTGCGTACAGATCGAGTCAATGGGTATTGACCGATGCCCTTTAACTTCGGGCTCGCTCACTCATCGCTTTGTGCGTGCCGATCTGGAAATCGACGGCGATCGCATCGCGCGCATTTTCGCTCCACACACTTCTGCATACCGCAATTCGTTCGATGCGGACGGCTTCGTCTGCGTGCCCGGTCTGGTCGATGCGGACGCGTCGATCGGTCCCGGCGAATGGCTCGCGCGCTCCGACGACCTGTTGCGACGCGGCGTGACCACAGCCGGTTCGTTTCAGCGCAGCGTGCTTGAACATGGTGCGCTGACGGAACGCGGCGGCGTGCGCTGTGCGCTACGTTGAGGTGAACGAAGCCGGCGATGGCAACATGCAACATCGATGCGCAATGGCTTGCATCTATTGAGACGGCATATGAACGCTGCGTGCTTGCTGCCTGCTGTCGCGGCACAGATCTGGTCGGCATGTCGCTGCTCGCCGTTTCCCGCGCTGCCGAGCGAATGAACAGGCACCTGTGCGTGCGCCTTTGCGCATCGCATGAAGAAGAACGCGAATACCTCCAAACGCGCTACTTTACCGAAATCGGCCTGCTTGCCTACTTGTCGATCCTTCGCGGTCCGCTGACGCTGTTCGGTCCCGTCGATGTCTCGCGTCGTGACGCCGCGTGTATCGCCGTTTGGGCACTCATCGAACCGTTGCTACCGCCTCCGAAACCAAG
>JAQFVJ010000458.1 GCA_029439525.1 Caballeronia sp. BR6202001591004 | reverse complement strand
GTAAGAAGAAGACAACTCGAGGAAAAGCACCATTCACAGACTTGCGCGAAAATACCCATATCCTGGCGACGCACGCCAAAAAAATGCCAACCCAAGAGGTCCCTGTTGAACCGCGAGGTCGAAATCCACGTAGTCGATACGCTAGAAGACATCCCGGCAAACCAATGGAACCAGTTGGCCGGCGACAACCCCTTCGTGCGTCACGCGTTTCTGAAAGCGATGCAGGACACGGGCTGCGCGGTAAAACGCACTGGCTGGCGCGCACATCACCTGATCCTGAAGCGCGGCGACACCTTCGCCGGCACCATGCCGCTGTATCTCAAGTCGCACTCACGCGGAGAATACGTCTTCGACCACGCCTGGGCCGATGCCTTCGAACGCCACGGCCTGCGCTATTACCCGAAAGCCCTTGTCCGCCGTGCCATTCTCTCCCGTGACGGGCCCGCGTCTGATCGCCGCGACACGAAGACCGCGTGCTGATCGCGCGCGGTGCAAGCGAACTGACGCGTCAGCTCGACATTTCCTCGTTGCATGTGCTGTTTCCGCACGAGCACGACATCGAAGCGCTCACCGACGCCGGTTACATGCTGCGCGAAGGCGTGCAGTTCCATTGGGAAAACGCGCCCGACGGCAGCTTCGAAAACTTCGATGCCTTCCTCGCGACCATGAGCCACGACAAGCGCAAGAAGGTGAAGCAGGACCGCCGCCGCGTCCACGATGCAGGCGTGACTTATACGTGGCTGCGCGGTGCGGAAATCGATCACGAGGCGCTCGATTTCTTCTACGACTGTTACGAGAACATCTACCGCGAGCACTGGAATCCGCCGTATCTGAGGCGCGAATTCTTCGGCCGCATTCATGCCGATGCACCCGACAGCATGCTGCTCGTCATCGCGGAAGCCGACGGCCAGCGGCTCGCATGTGCGCTCAACATGATCGGCGGTGATGTCATGTACGGCCGCTATTGGGGTACGCGCGAATTCATCTCCGGTTTGCACTTCGAGACGTGCTACATGCAGGGCATCGCGTATTGCATCGAACACGGGCTGGCGCGCTTCGAAGGTGGCGCGCAGGGCGTGCACAAGATGTCGCGCGGCATGCTGCCGACTCCGACATGGTCTGCGCACTGAATCGCGGATCAGCGCTTCGCACATGCGATCAGCGAGTTTCTCGATGCGGAAACCGCTGCGATGGATCAACACATCGAAGAACTCGAAGCGCATACGCCTTTCAGGAAGAAGTCCTAAGGCCGCATGCGATAATCGAACGAAGGTTTTTTCGCCTTTTCATCGCGAGTTATCGCAATTCATCGCTGCAAGCAAGCACGGTCCAACACACACAGGTAACGTCGAACATGAGCAGAAACTTTTTCAATCTTTATAGTCATGACTTCGCGCGCGTCGCGGTCGCCGTGCCCAACTGCAAGGTCGCCGATCCGGAGTTCAACGCGGCGGCCACGCTCTTGTTCGCGAGGCGGGCAGCGGCGCACGGCGCAGTGCTCGTCGCGTTCCCCGAACTGGGCATTTCCGCCTACACGTGCGATGATCCCTTTCATCAGCGCGCCTTGCTCGATGCCTGCGAAGACGCGCCGAAAGACATCGTCGAAGAATCGAAGTCCCTGAATATCGCCATGATCGTCGGCGCGCCAATCAAGGTCGAGCACAAGCTGTTCAATTGCGCGATCGTCAATCGCGGGCGGCAAGATTCGCGGCGTCGTGCCGAAGAGCTATCTGCCGAACTACGGCGAGTTCTACGAGGCGCGTCAGTTTTCTCCCGCCGATGCCGCCACCACGCAGACGCTTAAGCTCTGCGGTCAGGACGTGTCGTTCGGTGCGTCGCTTCTGTTCTAGATCGAGAACCTGCCGCTGTTCCGCTCCATGTCGAGATTTGCGAGGACGTGTGGGTGCCGATTCCGCCGTCGTCGTTCGCGGCGCTCGCGGGTGCGACCGTGCTCGTGAATCTGTCGGCATCCGAATATCGTGGTCGGCAAGTCGGCGTATCGGCATCAGCTCCTCGGCCAGCAGTCCGCGCGTTGCGTAAGCCGCGTATCTCTCTACACGTCGTCCGGCGACGGCGCATCGTTCACCGATCTGGCATGGGAGGGGCAGGGCCTCATCTACGAGAACAGC
>JAQFVJ010000457.1 GCA_029439525.1 Caballeronia sp. BR6202001591004 | reverse complement strand
TAAGTGCCCAAAGTTCGTCGAATATAGGGTTAGCCATGTCCCTTTCGTCGTCGAAACAATGAGCAGGTTAACAGCATTCATCGAGGATGATAACAGCCCTTTCTTCATTTGGTTAAGGGTTCTTAGTGCACCCCCGCACCCAGATATGCCTCGATCACCTTCGGGTCCTTCTGCACGTCCTGTGGCAGACCCTCGGCGATCACCTTGCCGTAATCGAGCACCGTCATGCGGTTGCACAATCCCATCACGAGTTTCACGTCGTGTTCGATCAACAGAATCGTCTTGCCGTCCGAACGAATCTTGTCGAGCAGACGCGTTAGTTTGACTTTCTCCGTCGCATTCATGCCGGCAGCCGGCTCGTCGAGCGCGAGCAGCTTCGGATCGGTCGCCAGCGCACGCGCGATCTCCAGACGACGCTGGTGACCGTACGACAGATTGCGCGACGTGTAATCCGCGTATTGCAGCACGCCCACGCGTATTCGAGAAGTTCGAGTCGCTCCTTGATTTCCTTCTCTTCACGACGCTCGGCCGGCGTCTGAAACACCGCGCCGATCAGACCGTGCTTCGTGTGCGAACGTGACGGCCGACCATCACGTTCTCGTGCGTCATCATGCCGCCGAACAGGCGAATGTTCTGGAAGGTGCGCGCGATGCCCGCCTTCGCCACCTGATAGACCGCCGTCGGCGTGTAGTTCTGGCCGTCGAGCTTGAACTCGCCCGAATCCGTCGTGTAGAAGCCCGTAATCACGTTGAAGAACGTCGTCTTGCCCGCGCCGTTCTGCCCGATCAGGCCGTAACTCTCGCCTTCCTTGATTCCGAGGCGCACATCCGATAGCGCCTGCAAACCGCCGAAGCGCTTGTTGACGCTGGTGACGGAAAGTCGCGTTTGTTTGTCGCTCATGTTTCGATTCTCCGCCTTATGCACGCACAGGCTTCTTGTCGCTGTGCTTCGCGATTTTGTCTTCGTGTTTCGCGGCGGGCCACAGGCCTTCCGAGCGATACAGCATGATCAGCACTATCGCCAGACCATAGAGCAGCTGGCGGATGACTTCGGTATCGACGATCTGATGGCCGAAGATGGCGTTTTGCAGCGGACCTATCGTCGAGTGCAGGAATTCGGGGAACACGGCGAGCAGCACCGCGCCGAGAATCACGCCCGGAATGTGACCCATGCCGCCCAGCACCACGCACGCCAGCACGACGATCGACTCCCGTGAACGATTCCGGCGACATGAAGCCCTGGAAAACGCCGAACATCGCGCCCGACAGACCGCGCGAACGATGCGCCCATCGCGAACGCGAGCAGCTTGACGTTACGCGTGTTGATGCCCATCGCCTTCGCGGATCGCGGCCCATGCGCGGCCGATGCGCGAGTGTTGCAGACGCGTACACACCCAGATCACGAACAGCGCGCCGACTACGAACAGGTAGAGTAGTACATGTACACGGACGGAAACTTCATGCCGAAGAACTCGTGCGTCTGCGACAAATTGAAGCCCGCGACCGTCACCGGATCGATGCCCGTGATGCCCTTCGGACAGTTGGTGATGTTCACCGAACGATCGAGGTTGTTCATGAAGATCCGCACGATTTCCCCGAAGCCCAGCGTCACGATGGCGAGGTAGTCACCACGCAGACGCAGCGTCGGTGCGCCGAGCAGCACGCCGAAGGTCGCCGCGAGCGCCATGCCGATCGGCACGATGATGAGGAGGAACGGCACATGTAGCCCGCCAGGCGCGAGATGCGCGATCCATTCGAACTGCGAGGTGAGCTGCGGCGAGGACAGCAAAGCCACCGTATAAGCACCCGACCGCATAGAACGCGATATAGCCAGGTCGAGCAGACCGGCGAAGCCGACTACCACGTTGAGGCCCAGCGCGAGCATCACGTAGAGCATCGCGAAGTCGAGCACGCGGACCCAGTAGTTGCCGCCTGCCGCGCCGATCACCATCGGCGC
>JAQFVJ010000456.1 GCA_029439525.1 Caballeronia sp. BR6202001591004 | reverse complement strand
TCCGCGAGCACAACAAAAATCCGAAGCCGATCAAGTGGAAGTATGACGATCCTTCGCCTCGGATCCACCCGGTGCCAAATCAATCACGCAGTCAAAGTAGCCAAGGCCGCGAGGACCTTTGTTCGTGCTTCGACGAACGAGTGCTCTCGCGCAGCCTTTGGTGTTTCACTGTCGTTGCTCTGCATCGGAGCGCGACAAAATTCATTTTGATTAGTATATCTAAAACTATTCTTCTCGACTTGCTGGCTCCCGTTGTGCGTTTCGCTGTCTCTTCCGCCGCATTCGCCGACAATTCGTTCGGCTTCTCGCCCGTGCTCAACTTATAAAGGCGTCAACGGGCAAGGCGTGGTCGGCGACACGAACTGGAACAACTCCGCGATGTATGTGTTGCCGCGGATGGGCGGCTTCACCGGGTCGGCAATCTATGCGAGCGGCAACTAGCCCGGTAATGCAGGCGCCAATCAGGTCCGCGCCGATCTGAAATATGCGCGCGGAAATTTCGCCGCCGCATTTTGGTATCAGCGCACCCAAGTACGTCAGCACGCCTGGCGATCTCCAGAATCTGATTCTCAAGCCGCGTATCTTACTGCCGCGAGCTACGACTTTTCGGTCGTCAAGGTCACGGCGCTCTATCAGCGACTGGAAGACAGGATCAGCGGCGGTGACCAGAATTCCGACAGCGGCCAGCTTGGCGCGGTCGTTCCGTTAGGGCAGCGGCACCTTGATGGGTTCGTACATGTACACGAAGAGTCACGGACGAGGCGATCCGATGCGCCGCACCTGGTCGGTCATGCCTATCCGCTTTCCAAGCGCACGGATACCTACGTGGCCTATGAACGATTACGCAAGCAATTACTCGAGTAGCTATACGGCCGGTGCGGGCCTGCCTGAAGTTCTGACGTTGCGAGCGCCATCGGGAATGTCGCCGTCCTGCCCGAGACCATAGGGTCGTTGCGAGCGGTGGACACTTCATCGCGGCTTCGGGGATGGTGCCTTCGCCGAGCGGTTCCGCGTACAATATCGCCTTTACCCGTCTGCAAAAGCACTACATGGCCCCATCCCTCTTCGACTGGTTCGCCCCCTGCCCTCGCGGTCTCGAAGCGCCGCTCGTCGCCGAGCTCGCCGAAATCGGGGAGCGGCACGTCGCCGGCGCTCCGCTCTTCGGCGGCGGCGCGCTCGACGTCGGCACGCAGGTTCCCGGCGGCGTCCACTTCCGGGGCGGCTGGGTCGCAGGTATAGCCGCGAACCTGCACTCGCGCATCGCGAGCCGCGTGCTGCTGAAGATCGCGCAAGGCCCGTATCGCAACGAAAACGATATCTACGAACTCACGCACCGTCAGCGCTGGGAACAGTGGTTCACGCCCAGCCAGACGATGCGCGTCGATCTCACCGCCATCAAGTCACCGGTCAAGAGCCTCGAATTCACGACGCTACGCGTGAAGGACGCTGTTTGCGACCGTCTGCGCGATCTGAGCGGCGCGCGCCCGAGCATTGACACCGCACAGCCCGACGTGCGCGTCTTCGTCTTCCTGACGATGAACGAATGCACGCTTTATCTCGACACGTCCGGCGAGCCGCTGTTCAAGCGCGGCTGGCGTCTCGACAAGGGCGCCGCGCCGCTGCGCGAAAATCTCGCCGCCGGCATTCTGCGCCTGACCGGCTGGACACCCGGCGTGCCGCTCTTCGATCCGATGTGCGGCAGCGGCACCTTCCTCGCCGAAGCCGCGCAGACGGCGCTCGACATCGCGCCCGGCATCGGTCGTTGCTTCGGCTTCGAAAAGCTCAAGCCCTTCCACGCAGGCATGTGGCAGAAGCTCAAGGGCGCGGCCCTCGAAGCGAAACGCGCCGCCCGCCAGAAAGAAAACATCGACATCTTCGGCAGTGACATCTCCGGCGACATGCTCGACAAGGCGCGCGCGAATCTGAGCCGCGCCGGCATTCACGATTTGCCGCTCAAGCAGCTCGACGCGCGCAACATGACGCCGCTTACCGAAGCGCCCGGCATCCTCGTGGTGAATTCGCCGTACGGCGAGCGGATCGAAGTGCGCGGCCGCGGTCCGCGCGGCGAAATTCGCGAGACGTCGCGCTCGCGCCGCGAGGACGACGGAGAAGCCTTCGCCCGCGCGCAGCCCAATCCGACGGACATCGAATTTTTCGTGTCCTTCGGCAACGCACTCAAACAGCGCTTTCCGGGATGGCGCGCCTATGTGCTCACGTCCGATCGCAAGCTGCCCGGCATGATGCGGCTGCGCGAATCGACCAAGACGCTGCTCTTCAACGGCACGCTCGAATGCCGGCTGTTCCGCTTCGATCTGGTCGCGGGCAGCATGCGCAATCGTCCCACCGGGGAATGAGCGACGCGGGGCGCATCGCCGCCCTGTTCTCTGCTCCCTCTTCGAAACCAGTATGCCGTGCCGTCGCGTGCCGATCCATTCAGCCGAACGGCCTAAGCCGCGTGCGTTTTTCAGTTAAACGGCCACCGGCACTAGGCCGAACGGCCGAATGTCGTCATTCCGCACCCGGCGATACTACAATCGGCGCATGAACTCAATCTCCGAACTCGCCAGCCCAATCGCCGTCGACGTCTATCGCAACCGCCGCGAACGCGTGCTCGCGGCTTTGAGAGCGCGAGGCGGCGGCGTCGCCATCGTGCCGACCGCGCGGGAAGTCATGCGCAATCGCGACACGAACTATCCGTATCGTCATGACAGCTATTTCTACTATCTGACGGGCTTCGTTGAGCCCGAAGCGACGCTCGTGCTGAACGCAAGCGCGAAAGACGGCGAGCCCACCACGCTGCTGTTTTGCCGCGAGAAGAACGTCGAGCGCGAAACGTGGGAAGGCTTCCGTTTCGGTCCCGATGCGGCGCGCGATGCGTTCGGCTTCGACGCCGCGTTGCTTATCGATTCGCTCGATGCGGAAATGCCGCGCATCATCGCCGATCAGCCGGCGCTGCATTACGCGCTCGGCACCTCCGAGACACTCGATGCGCAAGTACGCGGCTGGCTCGATGCCGTGCGCGCGCAAGGCCGCAGCGGCTTGCGCGCGCCCACCCAAGCCCGACACTTGTTGCCGATCCTTGACGAGATGCGTCTCGTCAAGGACGACCACGAACTGCCGATCATGCGCCGCGCCGCATCGATATCCGCCGAGGCGCACCGCCGCGCGATACGCGCG
>JAQFVJ010000455.1 GCA_029439525.1 Caballeronia sp. BR6202001591004 | reverse complement strand
ATGAGCTTTCGTTTGCCGTGCGTTCGTCCGCGACCGCCGAAGATTTGCCTGACGCTTCGTTCGCGGGCCAGCAGAAAAGCTATCTTAACGTGGTCGGCATCGGGGACGTCCTCGATCGCATGAAGCATGTGTTAGCGTCGCTTTACAACGACAGCGCCATTTCCTATCGCGTCCACAAAGGCTTTACGCATGCCGAAGTCGCGTTGTCGGCGGGCGTGCAACGCATGGTGCGCTCGGGCGTCGGCGCGGCCGGCGTAATGTTCACCATCGATACCGAATCGGGCTTCAAGGACACGGTGTTCATCACGTCGAGCTACGGCCTCGGTGAAACCATTGTACAGGGCGCGGTGAATCCGGACGAGTTCCACATCTTCAAGACCACGCTCGAGCAGGGCAAGTATCCTATCATCCGCCGTTCGATCGGCTCGAAGCTCATCAAGATGGAGTTCACGAATCCCGGCGAGCCGGGCCGCGTGAAGACCGTCGATGTGCCGCACGAGCAGCGCAACCGCTTTTCGATCACCAACGAAGACGTCATCCAGCTCGTGAAGTACGCGGTGATCATCGAGAAGCATTACCAGCGTCCGATGGACATCGAGTGGGGCAAGGACGGCCGCGACGGCAAGATCTTCATTCTCCAGGCGCGTCCGGAGACTGTGAAGAGCCAGGCGATCGGCAAGGCCGAAATGCGCTTCAAGCTCAAGGGCCAGTCGCAAGTGCTGGCCACGGGCCGCGCGATCGGCCAGAAGATCGGCGCAGGTCCGGTGCGTGTCATTCACGATCCGTCGGAAATGGAACGCGTGCAGCCGGGCGACGTGCTCGTCGCCGACATGACCGACCCGAACTGGGAACCGGTGATGAAGCGCGCCTCGGCTATCGTGGCGAATCGCGGCGGGCGCACCTGTCACGCGGCGATCATCGCGCGTGAGCTGGGCGTGCCGGCAGTCGTCGGCTGTGGCGATGCGACGGGCGTGCTGAAGGACGGCGCACTCGTGACGGTTTCGTGCGCGGAAGGCGACGAAGGCAAGATCTACGACGGCCTGCTCGAAACCGAAGTGACGGAAGTGCAGCGCGGCGAACTGCCGAAGATTCCCGTCAAGATCATGATGAACGTCGGCAATCCGCAACTCGCGTTCGACTTTGCGCAGTTGCCGAATGCGGGCGTGGGCCTCGCGCGGCTGGAATTCATCATCAACAACAATATCGGCGTACATCCGAAGGCGATTCTGGAGTACCCGAACGTCGATGCTGATCTGAAGAAGGCGGTCGAAAGCGTCGCGCGCGGCCATGCGTCGCCGAAGGTATTCTACGTCGACAAGCTGACGGAAGGCATCGCGACCATCGCGGCGGCGTTCTATCCGAAGCCCGTCATCGTGCGTCTGTCGGACTTCAAGTCGAACGAGTACAAGAAGCTGATCGGCGGTTCGCGCTACGAGCCGGACGAAGAAAACCCGATGCTCGGTTTCCGCGGCGCATCGCGTTACATCGCGGATGATTTCGCCGAGGCGTTCCACATGGAATGCGTCGCGCTGAAGAAGGTGCGCGATGAGATGGGCCTCGACAACGTCGAGATTATGGTGCCGTTCGTGCGTACGCTCAAGCAGGCGGATCGCGTGGTCAAACTGCTGAAGAAGTTCGGTCTGGAGCGCGGCAAGAACGGCCTCAAGCTCATGATGATGTGCGAAGTGCCGTCCAACGCGATTCTCGCCGAGCAATTCCTGGAGCGCTTCGACGGCTTCTCGATCGGCTCGAACGACCTGACGCAGTTGACGCTCGGTCTCGACCGCGACTCCGGCATGGAATTACTGGCCGCCGACTTCGACGAGCGCGACGAAGCCGTGCAGTTCATGCTCAAGCGCGCGATCGAAACCTGCCTGAAGATGAACAAGTACGTGGGCATTTGCGGTCAGGGGCCGTCGGATCATCCAGACCTCGCCGAGTGGCTAGCGAAGCAGGGCATTGAATCAATGTCGCTGAATCCGGACACGATCATCGATACGTGGCAGCAACTGGCCAAGACGTTGTCAAAATAAGTAGAAGCTGTCTTTCCGGTTGCTTACGGAAAGACATGCGCGTGCTATAAAAAAACATCCCGGACTTTTCCGGGGTGTTTTTGTTTGGGCGATGGACGTCAGAAGAAAGGCGATGGAGATGAGCGGGTTGATATGGTGGGTCGCGGCGGGCGTGCTGATCATCGCGGAGTTGTTCACCGGCACGTTCTATCTGCTCATGATCGCGCTGGGGATGATCACGGGCGGGCGGTATCGCGCATGCCATGGGCGCGTTGCCGCACGTGCAGATGGGCACGGCGGCGCTGGTCGCGGTCGTGGTGCTGCAGCGCTCGCGCTTCGGTGGCTGGAAGCGGCGCGACGCTGCAGGTCGATGAATAGCGCGAAGGCCGCGCTCGCACGACGTATCGCGGCGCGCAATGGGACGTCGAACTCGCGCCTGGCGAATCCGGAACGCGCGGGTATGTATCGCATCGCCGCGCTCGACGGCAACCGCCTGATCGTCACGGCCAAACGCTAGTTCGCTCGTTTATAAGGAGAAAAAGAATGTCGATGTACTTTGCGTTCATCGTTCTCGTCATCGTGATCGTGTCGAAGACGGTTAAGATCGTGCCGCAGCAGCACGCATGGATCATGGAACGCTAAGAGTCTTTATCAAAATGACGTTCGCAATTGTCGCCAGCATATGATGCAGCAAGCGGTTTTCATGAAGGCCACGTGGATGAAAGCGAGCCGTTCGAAGCGGATGCGTAGTTGGCG
>JAQFVJ010000454.1 GCA_029439525.1 Caballeronia sp. BR6202001591004 | reverse complement strand
GGCTTGCCGTCCATGGTGGCCCACTACACAAAAGCCGTGCCACACCGCGTACCATTTTGGTTCAAGCCTGTCATCACGTTTGGCTTGTTGATCTTAACGGCGTTTTACCAGAAAGTTCACATGTGTTGGGCGTACCCGCTCATTCCTCGCGCCTCAACGCCATCGTGCTAAGCAGATTCCATCGCCCCTCGCGGGTCGGTGTACCGGTCACCCGGTAGCTACTTTGTCCCCGGAGCTTCATACCGAGCTGTTACCGGCTCCGCATGTCCAGGTAGGGAACGGTTCAACGATCATGTCCAGCCGGGCGATTGGGTATCGGCCGAAGAGCTTCAGGATCACACGTGCGCACTGGCCGATCGGTCTATAGAAAAACCGTGAAGTTTGCAGAAGAATGAAGTGACTCGATTAATTCGGAGTTCGTATTAACAGATTCGAAGTTCAGAACTTTCGCGCCTTGTCACTCGTTCTTTTTGTAACCACAATCCATGTGTATTGACATCACGTTTGACCCGATGAAGGATGCGATGAAGCTTATTCAGCATGGCGTGTCGCTCGAACTCGCGCGCGAGATCAAGTGGGACAACGGCTTTTGCTGGGTGGATGAACGTCGCGATTACGGAGAAGTTCGTGAAGTCGGCCTTGCGCTAATACACGGACGGCTCTTTTATGTAGTGTTCACGCGTAGAGACGCAACGCGGCGGATCATCAGCCTACGCCGCGCTAATCAACGAGAGGAGGAGAAACGGTATGGAATCAATACCCGGAGTTTTCATTCGCTGCACACCGGAGGAAGAAGTGGAGATCCAGCGATGGATCGCACTCGACCCGGATACGATCGACCTTTCCGACGAGAGTCTGGAATTAGTACCGTTCTCTCATCGAGCAGACCAATCGACGGAGGCTAAGGGTACGGCGGATTAACTCAGCGGACACAGTAGACGCGCAAGTTCAATGCGCGTCCCGCTCCGCTAACGCCCGATGCGGAAACACCCGCGGCGACACGCCTTCGATCTCCGCTTCCGGCAGCACCCGCTTAAGCGTTTTCAAAGTGAAAGCGAGGTCTTCGCTCGCCACGTCGAACTCGAGCCACAGCGCCGTGCTTTCGCGCTGCGCCTGACTTACGTAGATGCCGAGCTGTAGTTGATCTTGCGGCCGGCAACCCATGCGAGCGACATGTCCATGATCGTGCTCCATCTCGTTATCGTTGATGGAAGCATACGCCGGGCCATGTCAAACGCACATTAAGAGACTGGCGCGAGGTATAAAAACCGTATCTAATCGAAGTCCTGGAACACGGCATCGTCCGGGCCGATGGACGCGGGCGATTTCCACGCCGCATCGCGCATCGAATGCTTCACCTGATGCTCGACGCCGAGCAGCACCGCGAAGATCGCCATGTGCACCGCAATACCGTTGTCCGTCTGACGGAAGATCGCCAGACGCGAGTCGTGATTCAGGTCGGTCGCAAGATCGTTGGCGCCGGGGCGGCTGTCGCTCGGTGTCGCGGCATCGAGCGCGCGCCTATGCTTTTCGGCAGGGCCCGTTCGAAAGGCATCCGCGATGAAAGAACCGAAAGGATCACCAGCGCTGCTCGTGCTGCTCAGCGCACTCGCGCTGACGAGTGCGAACGCGCAGGACGACGCGCTCATCAATCGCGGCAACGATCCGTTTTTGCACGTATCGAGCGCGATCCACGACTGCGCGACGCCGCGCGGCCCGTTCGAAACGAATCAGGAATAGCTCGACGAAGCGCATTACCGCATCGAACGCGGCAATAGCTGCTGGATCGCGGGCCGCTGCCGGCTGTCGAACAGCTACGACACGACCGCGAGATCGCGGAAAGCGTTACGCGCCGCCTCAATGCGCTGAATGCGTCGATGCAATGGCGCGATAAAACTAGCTTGTGGCTCACGATCCAGCGCCGCTTTATCTATTTCGACGGCTGCGTATCGCGCGATTTCGACCGCGCGCTTTCGTGTCGGCGTTGGGCGAAACGGCGGACGTAGAGCACGTGATTGACCGTACCTTGGTGTGTCCGTGATGCGTTCGTCGGAATTGGCCTTAGAGTCGTTAACGAAATGACGTTCGCAATTGTCGCTAGCATATGATGCAACAAGCGATTTTCATGAAGGCCACGTGGATGAAGGCGAGCCGTTCGAAGCGGATGCGTAGTTGGCGAAAGTTGTGAAGCCACGAAATGGTTCGCTCCA
>JAQFVJ010000453.1 GCA_029439525.1 Caballeronia sp. BR6202001591004 | reverse complement strand
CACCTCACTTCAAGGCTCGACAGGAAGCAGAGAAGTCACTCAAGCTGCCGGGCTTCTAACCCAAAGATGCACTATGGCACGAGACTCCCGCCCCGTATGAAACGAATGCGACTTGGCCCAACCAAGCCCAAACCGAATACTCAGACTACCTTTTTTAGCAGCCGCATCGACCGCACCCGGATCGTCCGTAACATAAAGCCCCGGAATCCCGATAGCCCCAGCCGCAGTAGTAATCTCCATCAAGGAATTGAGCACGGTAGCGGGCGCTTCATGACCGCTGTCAGACCCATGCCCATGAGCCTCGAACCCGACGCAGTCGACCGCACAATCCACCTCGGGCTTGCCCAGAATCTGCTCGATTTGCTCACCGAGCGGCGCATCCTTCGATAGATTGATCGTCTTGAAGCCCATCTTGCGCGCGTGCTCGAGCCGCTCCTCGTTCATGTCGCCGACGATCGTCACCGCCGCGCCCAAAATACGCGCCGATGCCGCCGCCATCTCCACCGGCCCCCCGCGATATACACCGTCACGCCCGGCTTCACGCCCGCCATCACCGCACCGTGATAGCCCGTCGGCAAAATATCGGACAGACACGTCAGATCGCGAATCTTCGACATCGCCTGCGCCTTGTCCGGAAACTTCAGCAGATTGAGTCCGCACAGACTCGGCCTGTCCGCCAATCCAGCCGCCCATACGCGCCGCACGCACGCGCCGGATTCACGTTCTGGCACACGCCGGCATGCTACGCCTTACAGGTCGGGACAGTAACCGCACGCTACATTGAACGGCACCGACACGAGATCGCCGACCGCCAGCGTCTCAACATCGCGGCCGACTTCGAGATCACTTCGCCGGTAATCTCGTGACCGAGCACGAGGCCGATTGGCGCCGTCGTGCGGCCGCGCACCATGTGCTGATCCGAACCGCAAATAATTGGTAGTCACCACCTTCAGAATCACGCCTTGGCCGATGTCGGGCCGCGCGAATCGACCATCTTCGGATAGTCGATCGACTGCACTTCCACCCTTGCCCTGCCCCAGATACACGAAGCCGCGATTGCTGCTCATTGATCGTCTCCTTGGATCTAGTGAACGGCTCGCACGATGCACCCGTTTCGCTCATCGCGCCCGTGAATGGAGCGTACGTCCGCCCTTCCGCGCGGGCTTACATCAAAGCGACGCGGGTTTGCCTGAAACCGACATCGCCTCTCATCGACCGCCCCGGCCGTTTTTATTGATTGATCGTTCAAAATAAAAAAGCTACCATGACCGGACTTTTTCGACAGTCGGCTGCTTTCGTCCGACTTTTTATTTGCAGGGGCACGCGCCCATGTCCGCACTCGGAGAACAACGTCTGCACATCGGCGGCGAATACGTCGATGCGACCAGCGGCGAGAGCTTCGACACGCTCGACCCCGCGACCGGCAAAATCCTCGCGCGTGTGCAGCAGGCCTCGCACGCGGACATCGACCGGGCCGTGCGTTCGGCGCGCGAAGGCCAGCGCGAATGGGCATCGATGACCGCGATGCAGTGCTCGCGGATTCTGCGCCGCGTGGTCGATCTGCTGCGCGCGCGCAACGACAAACTCGCCGCGCTCGAAACGCGCGACACCGGCAAACCGATCGCGGAGACGTGCGCGGTCGATATCGTCACCGGCGCGGACGTGATCGAGTACTACGCGGGGCTCGCGACCGCCATCGAAGGCGAGCAGGTTCCGCTGCGCGATTCGTCGTTCATCTATACGCGACGCGAGCCGATCGGCGTGTGCGCGGGCATCGGCGCATAGAACTACCCGATCTAGATCGCGTGCTGGAAATCCGCGCCCGCGCTCGCGGCCGGCAACGCGATGATCTTCAAGCCGAGCGAGATCACGCCGCTCACTGCGCTGAAGCTCGCCGAGAGCTACACGGAAGCCGGCGTGCCCGCGGGCGTTTTCAATGTCGTTCAAGGCGATGGTCGCGTCGGCGCGATGCTCGCGGAACATCCCGGCATCGAAAGAATTTCCTTCACGGGCGGCGTCGCGACCGGCAAAAAAGTGATGGCGCACGCGGGCGGCTCCACGCTCAAGGAAGTGACGATGGAACTGGGCGGCAAGTCGTCGCTCGTCGTGTTCGATGACGCGAATCTCGAACGCGCCGCTGACATCGCGACGACGGCCAACTTCTTTAGTTCGGGCCAGGTCTGCACCAATGGCACGCGCGTCTTCGTACAGCGCGGCGTGATCGGGCAGTTTGAAGAGCTTGTGACGGAGCGCGTGAAACGCATCCGCATCGGCGCGCCGCATAATGCGAACACGAATTTCGGCCCGCTCGCGAGCGCGACGCAACTCGAGAAAGTGCTTGGCTATATCGAAGGCGGCAAGCGCGACGGCGCGCGGCTCGTCGCGGGCGGCACGCGTCTGACCGATGGCGCGTTTGCGCGCGGCCAGTACGTCGCGCCGACCGTTTTCGCCGATTGCCGCGACGACATGCGCATCGTGCGCGAGGAAATTTTCGGGCCAGTGATGAGCATCCTCGTGTTCGATGATGAAGACGAAATCATCGCCCGCGCCAACGACACCGAATACGGGCTCGCGGCGGATGTCGTCACCGAGAGCCTGTCGCGCGCGCATCATGTGATTCATCGGCTCGAAGCGGGCATTTGCTGGATCAATACGTGGGGCGAATCGCCCGCGGAGATGCCCGTCGGCGGCTACAAGCGATCGGGCGTCGGACGCGAAAACGGCATCGTCACCTTGAATGCGTACTACACGCGCATCAAGTCCGGTTCAGGTGGAACTCGGCCCGTATCAGCCCGTATTTTAAAGGAGTCAAAGCGATAAGCGCGAACGAATACGACTATATCATCGTTGGTGCGGGATCGGCGGGCAACGTGCTCGCGTCGCGCCTGACGGAGGACACGGATGTCACCGTGCTGCTGCTCGAAGCGGGCGGTCC
>JAQFVJ010000452.1 GCA_029439525.1 Caballeronia sp. BR6202001591004 | reverse complement strand
ACGCCGGCGCCAACCTGGCGATGGCGTGCGACTTCTTCATCGCGGCGCGTTCGGCGAGCTTCATTCAGGCATTCGTGAAGATCGGTCTTCTGCCCGATTCGGGCGGGACCTGGCTTCTTCCCCGGCACATCGGCGAAGCGCGTGCGCTCGGCCTCGCCCTGACCGGCGACAAGTTGAGCGCGGAGAAGGCCGAAGCCTGGGGCATCCGTATGGCGAGTCGTCGAGGACGATGACCTTCAACAGGCGGCGGGACAACTCGCCGCACAACTCACGCAACAGCCCGCGCAAGCGGTCGCTGCAATCAAGCGCGCGATTCGCGCCAGTGCTAATAACACCTTCGATCAGCAACTCGATCTCGAACTTGACCTTCAGCGCGAACTCGGCAAATCGCCGGACTATATCGAGGGTGTCGCCGCGTTCAAGGAAAAACGCGCACCGCGCTTCGAAGCTGTGACAACGCCTGATTTCCCCGGAGAGATTCGTGACGCCACAACAACTCGCTGAGGCCTGCGCCCGAACCATGTACGAATCGGACGCGTGCACGCGCGAACTCGGCATGTAGCTCGTGGAAGTGCGCCCCGGTTACGCGCGGCTGTAGATGGACGTGCGACCCGCCTTCCTCAATGGTCACACCATTTGCCATGCCGGGCTGCTGTTCACGCTTGCCGATTCGGCGTTCGCCTGCGCGTGCAACTCGTACAACATCAGCACGGTCGCGGCGGGTTGCTCGATCGAGTTTCTGCACCCGGTTCAAGGCGACGACCGGCTGACGGCGGAAGCGACCGAGCAGACATTGAGCGGACGAACCCGCATTTACGATATCCGCGTGACCAATCGCGAAGGCGAGACTGTGGCGATGTTCCGCGGCAAGTCGGCGCAAATCAACAAAGGCACTGTTATTCCAGTCTGAACGCACGACCCGACGAAAGCACGGATCAACGAAAAAGCGGACGCAGCGAAAACAGCGCCGCCAATGACCAAGACGGAGACATCGATGACTACCATGCTGCCGCTCGACCCGATCGAGAAGGCGAGCCGCGACGAACTCGTCGCGCTGCAATTCGACGACCGGTTCAAATGGACGCTCCGACACGCGTACGAAAATTCGTCCGGTGTATCGGCGCAAGTTCGATGAAGCGGGCGTGCATCCCGACTATCTCCAGTCGCTCGCCGATCTCGCGCGCTTTCCGTTTACAACGAAAAAAGATCTGCGCGACAGCTATCCGTTCGGCATGTTCGCCGTGCCGCAGGAACGCGTCCCGCATTCACGCGTCGTCAGGCACGACGGGCAAGCCGACCGTCGTCGGCTACACGGCTCAGGACATCGACAACTGGTCGAACCGCGTCGCGCGCTCGATTCGGGCGGCGGGTGCGCGACGCGGTGACAAGGTGCACGTCAGTTACGGCTACGGCCTCTTCACCGACGGACTGCGCACTATGGCGCAGAACGCGCGCGGCTGACGGTGATTCCCTTCGGGGGCGGTCAGACCGAAAAACAAGTTCAGCTGATTCAGGACTTCCGGCCCGACATCATCATGGTGACGCCGAGCTACATGCTGTCGATTGCGGACGAGCTCGAACGGCAAGGCGTCGATCCGGCCTATTGCTCGCTGCGTATCGGCATCTTCGGGGCCGAGCCGTGGACGCAACGACATGCGTCGCGCTATCGAGCAACGCATGGGCATCGATGCCGTCGATATTTACGGGCTATCGTATCGGAAGTGATGGGACCGGGCCGTCGCGTCCGAATGCGCGGAAACCAAGGACGGCCTAACGATCTGGGAAGACCACTTTTTCCCGGAAATCGACCCGGATAACAGGCGAAGTGCTGCCCGACGGCGAGTTCGGCAAGCTGGTGTTCACGTCGCTCCCCAAAGGAAGCGCTGCCGATCATCCGCTATCGGAGAGCGCGCGACCCCACGCGCTTGTTGCCTGCAAGGCGCGCACGATGCGACGCATGGAAAAGATCACCGGCCGCTCGGACGACATGATGATCGTGCGCAGCGTCAACGTGTTTCCGACGCAGATCGAGGAATTGCTGCTCAAGCGCCCGGTGTTCGCGCCGCACTATCAGATCGTGCTGACGAAGGGAAGGACGGTCCGCTCGATGTGCTGACCTTGACTTGAACGTGGAGCCGTGCCCGGCATCGGCGCTGGCAAAGGCCGCTCTCGCCTATGACATCAAGGCGATGATCGACGTGAGCGCGGAGATCGTGGTGCTGGCGGTGAACAGAATCGAGCGATCGGTAGGCAAGGCGCGGCGCGTGGTCGACAAGCGCAACGTCAAGCCCTGACGAGACTCACGAGTTCGGCAGCAAGAGCCACATCCGGCCGCCCTGCTTCATACGGCCGGCCAGATCGCCAGCGTCGTCACCGAGTCCCCAGAAGTAGTCGGCGCGCACGCCGCTCTTGATCGCCGTGCCGGTGTCCTGTGCGAAGACGAGGCAGTTCATCGGCTGATTGCTAAGCGGCCGCGTCGTCTGCAGAAAAACCGGCGTGCCGAGCGGAATAGCGGACGGATCGACCGCGATCGAACGTTCGGGCGTGAGCGGCACGCCGAGCGCGCCGACCGGACCGTCGCCCAGGCTCGCGGCCATCGGGTCGTTATTCGGCATCTCGCGGAAGAACACGAAGCGCGGATTCACGTCGAGGAGCGCATCGACGCGCGACGGGTTTGCCTTCGCCCATGCCTTGATGCCCTGCATAGTCGCCTGCCCGGGCGTGAGTTCGCCGCGATCGAGCAACTCGCAGCCGATCGACCGGTACGGCTGATTGTTGGTCCCGCCGAATCCCACGCGCATGACGCTGCCGTCTTCCATGATGACGCGTCCCGATCCCTGCACCTGCAGGAAGAACACTTCGATCGGATCGTCTACCCAGACGAGTTCGTTACCATTTAGCACGCCCGAACGCTCGAGCTGCGCGCGCGCGGACAGCGTCGTGCCGAGCTTGTAGCGATACGGCCAGCGATACAGCGCGTATTGATAGGGACCGTGGCGCGTGCGCGATCCGTGCAGAAGCGGTTCGTAATAGCCCGTCACCAGACCGTCGAGCGTGCCGTCATTGTTGGCGAGCTGAAAAGGCGTGAAGTAGGTCTCGAAGAAACTACGCGCCGCCGACATGTCGAGATCGTCGAGCCGTTGCGCCGCGACGCAGGCTCGCGCCCAACCAGCCTGACGCGCCAGCCGGCTGCAATTTTGGCGCAGCGCGGCGGTCGCGCCAATCAGTGAATCGTCCTGCCAGCCAGACACTTGCTGCCAGCTCACCGCAGTCAG
>JAQFVJ010000451.1 GCA_029439525.1 Caballeronia sp. BR6202001591004 | reverse complement strand
CGCCGCCCGCACCGTTCGCCTGCGCACCGCCGACAGCAGTTGCTCGCGTTCGGTATCGTGCAGATTCATTTTGCCCATGACCCGTGTCTAAACATAGATATGGTGTTAATTCAATGACGCACTGCACTAGCTGTGGGATTGGAAAGCGGAGCGGTGCATCTCACCGCTCCGGGAAAGCGATTTCAGTCTGACTCGCGGCCCGCCGTGAACGCGCGGATAGAAGACGATGCACCCCAGCCCCAGATGGCATTGGCGATGAAGTTCGGCGCGAGCCGCGGCAGCATGTTGCCGCTCGGCCAGATGCCGCGCGCCGGATCGATGATGAACGCCCCGACGGTTGTCAGTACGATGCCGCCGAACACGAGCGAGCCGATCCACGGTGTCCGATGCTCGGGCGCGACATGCACAACAGCCACGCCATCAGCACGGCGAAAACCGAGCTCCACAGCGCATTGGCGATGAACTCCGGAATGCCGAGAGGAAGAAACGGAACGGTGGAAAAGCCGGCCGGGTCGATGAGACCGCTGCGTGGAGCAGCGCGAGGGTCGATTCCCTGAAGAAGAACGCGGTGAGAAAACCAGAAACGAACGGCAGAATGACTTTTTGCATTGGCTGAACCGCTTGCAGGCGAAACCGCGGCTCTCCTCCGATAAACGAACGAGCGCCATTGTAGTGGCGTCGCGGGCGCTTTCGGTCGAATTTTCAGGCGGTTAGGAATATCCGCGCTGGATTGAATTTCGTCGCACTGCGGTAAAATCCCGGATTAGCAGTTATTCATCCATTGCCGTCGATCATGTCTGTTTCCTTCGCTTCCTCCGTGAACAAGACGAGTCCTCGCCGCGTGTCCGTCGCGCCGATGATGGACTGGACTGACTTTGCCATGCCGTTCGCTGCATCGGCTGGTGTCGCGGCATACGTGGCTTTACACGGAAATGGTCACGACCGGCGCGCTTTTGTACGGCGATGTCGCGTGGCATCTCGCGTTCACGCCGGATGAAGCGCCCGTCGCGCTGCAACTCGGTGGCAGCGCGCCAGCCGATCTCGCCAAAAGCGCGAAGTTGGGCGAGCAGTGGGGTTACGACGAAATCAACCTGAATTGCGGTTGCCCGTCGGAGCGCGTGCAGCGCGGCGCATTCGGCGGGTGTCTGATGAAAGAGCCGCAACTCGTCGCGGATTGCGTCAAGGCGATGTGCGACGTCGTGTCGATTCCGGTGACGGTGAAGCATCGCATCGGCGTGGATGTGGTCGAGGACTACGAATTCGTGCGCGATTTCGTGGGCGCGGTGGCGGACGCGGGTTGCGAGGTATTCATCGTCCATGCGCGCAACGCGATCCTGAAAGGCTTGAGCACGAAGGAGAACCGCGAGATTCCGCCGCTCAAGCGCGATTTTCCGCAACTGGAGATTTCGATCAACGGCGGCATCAAGACGTTGGACGAGGTCGAGGAACATTTGAAGCACGTCGACGGCGTGATGCTCGGGCGCGAGGCATATATCAATCCGTATGTGCTCGCGGGCGTGGATTTGCGCTTTTACGGTGCGACGGATGCGGTTCCGACGCGCGAGGACATCGAGGCCGGGCTGATCGATTACGCGAAGGCCCAACTCGCGCGCGACACGTTATCTGGGCGCGGTGACGCGTCATGCGCTGGGACTGTGTCGCGGTGTCGCGGATGCGCGCGGATGGCGTCGCGTGCTGTCTGACAGCCGCCGCCTTGCGAAAGGCGATCTCGCGGTCTTCGACCAAGCGCGCAGCCATTTGCGCGATACGCTGGAAACGGTCGAGGGCTGAGGGGCGAGCTTCTCGATGTGCAAAACAATGCTCGAAACGGGCTAGGCAAGCATAATTTTAGTTCGTATAATTTTACGTCTTCATTGAGCGCGCTTTTTTTGAAAGGAAAGCGAGTTCGGCGAGAAACAAGTTGTCAGTGGTGGCTGTAGCTCAGTTGGTAGAGTCCAGGATTGTGATTCCTGTCGTCGTGGGTTCGAGTCCCATCAGCCACCCCAAAGAATCAAATAACAAAGCCCAGCCTTCGCGCTGGGCTTTGTGCTCTCTTGCCTGTTTCAAGCGCTCGAATCACCTGAACCCACTAGCCGAAGCAACAAACGCCTGTGAACCACGAACCTGACACGTTCCTCGCGCGCTTCGGGTCAGATTCGTCGGCCTGAACGGTCGAGTTCGACGAGCCCGTGAAGGGCAGCCCAGAAACTCTCGGTTGTTGCGACGTCCGCTTCCCCGTCTGCAGAAAATGCCTGACGACCGCCGCCAGCGCGTCGAAGGCTTCCCGCAATTCCGGACGAGTTTCCGCATCCGCGAAATGCAATTCCGTCGGCAGGGTAAACATGGCCTCGTAAAGGGCGGGGTGTGGCGTAGCGCGCAGTCCAGATAAGCCGTGGCGACTTTCTCCAGCGCCTTTCCGCAGGCCGCTTTCCGCAGCGCCGCCGCGATCTCCCGAAAACCCTCGACCGCAACCGCTGCGACGATCGCATCGCGGCGAGTAGAGCATCGGCTGGCTGTATTCGATCTCGTCCCGCCAGACGGCGATCGTGACGGCGTTCCATCCTTCGCGCTCCGCGATCACGCGCGCCGCCGCGACGATGCGCGACTCGCGCTCAGCCCGTTCCCTGGTTTTCCGCTCGGCGATGCTCACCCTTCGATCCCTCAGACTTGATTGCCAACATACCTCATCATAATAATACCGAGGCTCGAAAAATTACCACTATTTATATTATATATTCTCACATATTATATATTCTCACTACCTCAAGAAATTCAGAAATCGGCGATGCACTGGCTCACGTATGGACTGGCTCTGCTTCTGGCGCTCGCGATCATCGCGATCGAATGGACACCATGCGTCGCGGACCCATCGCGCTCGTGCGGACAAAAGATCACGCGCGATTGTGTGTCCAGCTAAGGCTGGGGTGTTCAGCAGGAGATAGGCCTGCCGGAGTAGAAGTCAGCAGTTCCGTAGCTTGGATGCA
>JAQFVJ010000450.1 GCA_029439525.1 Caballeronia sp. BR6202001591004 | reverse complement strand
TAGTTTCCGAACTCGGTGATCTGTCCGGTGATTTGTCGCGCTTTGAACATCCACGTCAACTCATGGCCTGGCTGGGTATCACACCATCTGAGCATTCGTCTGGAGGGAGGCGGACGTCAAGGCGGCATGACAAAGGCAGGAAACGGCTATGCAAGAAAGCTGCTGGTCGAAGGCTGCTTGGAGTTATCGGCACCTAGCGCGCGTAAGCAAAAAAGTTTCCTGAAGGCGGCGTAGCCCGGTACAAGAGCAACCCACGGCGCTGCTTCGCGACGGCAGACAGCAGGCCGCTTCGCGGCGTAAAAAAGTGGCAGGCTCATATGACGGATCGCTGTAATGCGGTAGC
>JAQFVJ010000449.1 GCA_029439525.1 Caballeronia sp. BR6202001591004 | reverse complement strand
TTTGCGCAAGCGGTCGATGAGAATGTCGTGATTGACCCGGTCGAAGAATTTCTCCAGATCAACCTCCACCACGATCCGCCGTCCCGACTGCACGTACGACTGCGGCTCCTTTGTTCGCCCACCCGTTTGAGCGCCCGTTATAGGTTCCCTCTCGTCTGACTTCTCGCTCCGGTTCAGCACCGTTGCCCTTTCAGGCAGAGGCGAGATCTCCCCAGGTGAACGCCATCCTTCTCTCCGCACAACCGCCAGATTTACGCCGCCTGACCCCTTGACCACGAGAGCCTTTGCAGCTTCTTGCCTGCTCGCCCTGATCGGCTTTGCCTTCTATCCGGTTCTTGTCCATCGGCTCGCGGTTTCGCTCCACGCTTCCTCCCCACGATTTTGGTCACCC
>JAQFVJ010000448.1 GCA_029439525.1 Caballeronia sp. BR6202001591004 | reverse complement strand
GCTGTTGGCCGCCACCTGCTGCGCCACGTCCGGCACCGCGCCCAGCGCGTGCGCAGTTCGCGATACATCGTCGTTCCACGCTTCCACTGTTTGAGCTGGATGGCACGCAGCCGGTGACGCAGCCACTCGTCCAGCTCACGCCAGACGCGCGGCCTCTGCGCCAGCCGGAAGTACGCCGCCCAAGCAGGTACGCTCGTATGCACCACGCCCTGGCCATGCCTGCGCCCAAAGCGGGTGGTCAGGTCCCGGATACGTCGCCGGAACGTCTTCAGTGACTTTGACGCCACCTTGCGTTTGACCACGCCCCCCTGGCGCTCCCCAGAAGCTGTAGCCCAGGAACTTGCGCCCGAGAATACGCTGGCCACCGCGCTTTTACGCCCATTGATCTTCAGACGCAGTGTCTCT
>JAQFVJ010000447.1 GCA_029439525.1 Caballeronia sp. BR6202001591004 | reverse complement strand
GCGATCGGCGGCGGCAATGGCTCGATCATCGCGGGCATCATTGGCGGTCTGGCGGGCGCGGTCGCGGGTAACGCGGTCGAAAACAATGTCGCGACGAAGAACGGCCTCGAGATTACGGTGCGCCTCGACAATGGCGACCTGCGCGCGATCACGCAGACGTCGAACGGCGAAATGTTCCAGCCGGGCGAGCGGGTTCGCCTGCTGTCGAGCGGCGGCGTGACGCGCGTCACGCACTGATACTGAATTGAACTAAGCGGAAGATCAGGCGCCGCATCCGAGTCGCCGCTCAGCGCGTAAAGCGCATGCTTCGAAAGAGGCATGCACTTTTTCTTTGTGCCCGGGGCAACGGGCAAACGGGAAAACGCCCGGAACAATTTCGTTCGGCCAATGAAAAACCCGTCGCTCGGTAGGCCTCTCCGGTCTGAAGGCACATCGGTGTGTGCGTAGTCCAGATACAGCTATCGAAGCGACTAAGCGACTAAGCGACTTACGGACGGGTGCCCGTCGGGAACGGCCATGGCGCTGCCGGGTTCAACGCCGTCTTGACCGCTGCGGCCGGAGCCAGAGCAGGCGCCGAAACGGTCGTTGCCGTCGTGGCAGGAGCGGCAGCCGTAGTTTTCTTCGCGGCAACGGCCTTCTTGGCCGGAGCCTTTTTCGCGGCGGCTTTTTTCGCAGCAGGGGCAGCTTTCTTGGCGGCGACCTTCTTAACGGCGACCTTCTTAACGGCGACCTTCTTAACGGCGACCTTCTTAACGGCGACCTTCTTAACGGCGACCTTCTTAACGGCGACCTTCTT
>JAQFVJ010000446.1 GCA_029439525.1 Caballeronia sp. BR6202001591004 | reverse complement strand
CGGCCGAACTCGCGGCGCTGGCGAAGGGCGATTCGCCCGAGAAGATCGAGGACGCGACTAAGACGCTCGCCGCCGCTACCGACGAATTCGCCGCGCGCCGCATGAACAAGAGCATTCGCCGCGCGCTCGCGGGTCGCAGACTCGACGAAGTCTGATCTCGAACACAATCAAGCATTGACCGGAAAACCATGCCTCAAATCGTTGTGCTGCCTCACGTGGTGCTTTGTCCTGACGGCGCGGTGATCGACGCCGACGTCGGCAAGAGCATCTGCGACAACCTGCTGGATCACGGCATCGAGATCGAGCACGCCTGTGAGAAATCGTGCGCGTGCACGACGTGCCACGTTATCGTCCGGGGGGGGGTTAACGCGCTCGAGCCGTCTGAGGAGGACGAGGACGATCTGCTCGACAAAGCCTGGGGCCTCGAGCCCACTTCGCGGTTATCATGTCAGGCGATGATGCCTGCCGACGAGGATCTGGTGGTCGAGATCCCGCGGTACTCCATCAATCACGCCAAAGAGAATCACTGACAGGAGGCTCGCTCATGAAGTGGACAGATACTCAAGACATCGCGAGGGCGCTCACCGACGCGCATCAGGATATCGATCCCCAATATGTGCGCTTCACGGACCTGCATCGCTGGATCACGGAACTCGACGGATTCGACGATGATCCCGAAAAGTCCAACGAGAAGATTCTCGAAGCGATCCAGGCAGCGTGGATCGAGGACGCGGATTACTGATCCGCTTCCGGACGCTTCAAAGGCAGAAACAGAAAGCGGCGACTTCCCGGTCGCGCTTTTTTTGTGCGCCCAGCATGGACGCAATCTTGTAGGTGCAAGTTCTACCATGAGTTGAACAGAGCGAATGAAGCGAAGCG
>JAQFVJ010000445.1 GCA_029439525.1 Caballeronia sp. BR6202001591004 | reverse complement strand
GATCGACGAGGAAACCATCCGCCGCGGCCGCGATGCCGTGCGCTTCTTCCTCATCTCGCGCAAGGCGGGTACGGAGTTCGTGTTCGACATCGACCTTGCGCTCAAGCAGAACGACGAAAACCCGGTCTACTACGTGCAGTACGCCCACGCGCGCATCTGCACGATCCTGAACGACTGGAAGGAGAAATTCGGCGGCGACGTATCGAAAGCGGCGCAAGCCGATCTGTCGCCGCTGTCGAGCGCGCGCGCGATGGCGCTGCTCAACAAGCTTGCCGAATATCCGGAAATGCTCGCGCACGCCGCCGACGAACTCGCGCCGCACGCGGTCGCGTTCTATTTGCGCGATCTCGCCGGGGAATTCCACTCGTTCTACAATGCCGAGCGCGTCCTTGTCGACGACCAGAAAGAGCGCGATGCGCGCATCGCGCTGCTCGCGGCCACGCGTCAGGTGCTCGAAAACGGTTTCGCGACCATCGGCGTGTCGGCTCCGCAAAAGATGTGATTCTTTGTGTTTTTTCATCGCGCGCGCCGCGTGAAAACGGCACGCGCGGACGACAGCATGGCGCGGGCTCGTCTTGCCCCGCAGATATAATCGTCGACCAACTCGAAAACTTTTTTCAGGTGATTCATACGATGGCAAAACCAAGCCGCACGTCGAAACAGTCCAGGCAGTCGAAGCAAACCGGGGGAACCTTTGTCGGCATCGTGCTGGGCCTGATCGTCGGCCTCGCGATCGCTGTCATCGTCGCGCTGTACATCACGCGCGCGCCTACGCCGTTCGTCGCGAAGGTCGCGCCGCCGCCATCGGATAACACCACGCAGTCCCAGTCCGCCCAGCCCTACGATCCGAACCGTCCACTGCAAGGCAAGACGCCGGGGCAGCCGGTGCCGCAAGCCGCGCAGCCCACGCCGCCGAACACCGCGCCAGGCCAGAGCAGCAACCAGACGCAGTCGTCCGGCATGCTCGACGAGCCGCAGATCGTCGAAGTGCCGCCGTCGGGCAACGCCGCGTCCGCGCCGCAGAACGCCGCTAGGCCGCCGGCCAGCACGCCGAGTACGCAGAACCCGACCAGCAACGCCGCAGCGCCGAAGAACGGCTCGCAGCCCTCGACCGCCAAGACCACGCCCCCTGCACCCGGCGATGTGAACACCGGCTATCACCTGCAGGTCGGCGCTTACAAGACCCAACAGGATGCCGAGCAGCAACGCGCGCATCTGGGCTTCCAGGGTTTCGAGTCGAAGGTGACGCAGCGCGACGCCGGCGGTGTGACGTATTACCGCGTGCGCATCGGTCCGTTTGCGAAGTTCGAGGATATGAACACGGCTCGCCAGCGTCTGTCCGATGCCGGCGTCGATACCGCCGTGATCCGCTTCTCCAAACAGTGATCGCCAGCGCCCGCGTGCCCTTCCAGGGCACGCGGGCGCGCACGAGT
>JAQFVJ010000444.1 GCA_029439525.1 Caballeronia sp. BR6202001591004 | reverse complement strand
CGCTGATCCGATTGCCGACAACAAGACGATCGCCGGCCGCATGGCGAATCGCCGCGCCGAGTTCAAGCTCGCGGACTGATCGGGCTGCCTTCGGGCGCGCCAGCGTGAACGCGCCGAACTGCCTTGTGCGGTTCGGCGCGTTTTTCGTTTCACACGGCGAATTGGCCGCGATTAGGGCTCGCCGCCTTTCGCGCGGGGGAAACCATCGGCCATGAAATCCTGATCGAGATTGGCGGGCAGCATCGCGCGCCACATCGAGCCAAGCGAGCGCCGCGTGCGACATAACATATAATCGTTGCGCCGCCAGCCCACCGCCATGTCCCAGTGAATCTCCGGCGCCACGACGCGTCGGCACGTAAAGGCGTCGGCGTTGAGTCAATGGCAATACGGCGTAGGCAGCAGCGCGATGCCGATGCCCGCCTGCACCAGCACCGCCATGAAATCCCAGTGTCCGCTGCGCCCGACGATCGTCGGCGAAAAGCCCGCGTCGCGGCAAGCCTTCAGCACGACCTCGTTGAGCGCGAGATTTTCGCCGTAGAACACGAAAGGTTCGGCGGCGAGGTCGGTGAGCGGCACGTCGGTTGCGGCATCCCAGCGCGAGCTTTTCGGCGCGACGAGCCACAAGACCTGACGGCTGACGGGCAGCACGTCGAACATTTTTCGGTATCGACCGGTTGCAGGAGGAGGCCGCCGAGTTCCAGTTCGCCATCGATCAGCGCGGCTTCGATGGCCTTCGAGCCGCGCGTGCGCCGCGAGCACATCGACGCCGCGCTGGTAGACGATCTGGCCGACATCGGTCAACACCATCTGCCGGCCCTCGCGCAGCAGAAGCGGCGAACCGACTTCGTCTTCCAGTGCCTTTGATCATTTTGCTAATGGTCGGCTGCGTTACGAACATGTGCTCCGCGGCAGCGAGGAAGGCGTCGTCGCGAGCCTCACGATGATGATCGCCGGCGTGGCGATGGTGCTGCTCGCGCCGCTGCTTTCAGCGCTGCCGTTCTGATCCGTCCCCGGCTTGCGAAAGCCCGCGTCGCGCGTCGTGAAATCGGATTGATCCCACGAGACTTTGCTACAATCGGCACTTGCTTGCGAGGAGCGTTGCGACGGCGAATCTGCGTAAAACAACACGCATCGAACATCGGCCGCCAGGCTCGAAGGCATTCAATCCGGACGGTTCGAAAGCGCCTGTAACAACGAAAGGCGTGCGCTGGGCCACCGCATTCGAACGGCGCTCACGTCAACATTTCTAGTCTTTTTAGAAAAGGAGGGCGTGATGAACGCCGCAGTTCTCGATTCCAAGGATTTCAAGGATTTCGTCGTCGCCGACATGGCGCTGGCCGCATGGGGCCGCAAGGAACTCGACATCGCCGAGACCGAAATGCCCGGTCTCATCCAGACCCGCGAAGAATACAAGGCGCAGCCGCCGCTGAAGGGCGCGCGCATCGCGGGTTCGCTGCATATGACGATTCAAACGGGCGTGCTGATCGAAACGC
>JAQFVJ010000443.1 GCA_029439525.1 Caballeronia sp. BR6202001591004 | reverse complement strand
CCCGCCTGCATTGCGCACATCGTCCTGAAGGCTCGGCTAGCTCGTCATCGTGCGGCCCGCGACGATGCCCGCCGAGATCGGCAGCCAGCCGCCGTGGCAGATCACCGCGATCGGCTTCTTCGCCTTGTCCGCTTCCTTGACGAAGCTCTGCGCCTTTGCGTCCAGCCGGATCGCATCGCTGTTGACGACGCCGCCCGGCAGGACGACCGCGTCGTAATCCGCGATGTTGGCTGCGTCGAGCGTGGTGTCGACGTTGACCTTGTCGCCCTTGTCGACGTATTTGAAGCCCTGAATCTGGCCGGGCTTCTGCGACACTATATCGACCTTCGTGCCCGCGTCGATCAGCGCGCGTTGCGGCTCGACGAGTTCCGCCTGTTCGAAACCGTCGGCGAGGATCGCCACCTTGACGCCATTGAGGGAAGTCACCATGAATCACTCCTTCGTTGCGTTATTCGAATGCTCCGCGACATGCGGAAACCTCGTCGTAACGATAGCAAAGGGTGTGCCCAAAGAAGGGAAGTGTGCGTGCGTTCAGGCCGTCTCGACGCTGCGCTTGCCCGCAAGCCGAAGCAGGCTGACGACCGCACCAGCCGCACGAAAGCGGCTGCCGCCCGAGTGCGATGAGCGGGCCTGGCTGCGGCGCGACACCGAAAATCAGCGCGACAAACGCCGCGCCCAGCGTCTGCCCGGTGAGACGCGCGGTGCCGAGAGCATGCCGCTCGCGCCGCCGCTGCGATGCCGCGGTGCGGCAGACAGCATCTGCTTGTTGTTGGGCGACTGCCCGAAGTCCAACTCGCACACGGCCATGCGCCACGCGATATCGACGGTCGTCGGGTGCGCGCCGACGGTTGCGAGCAGCACGAGGCCGATGGTGAGAATCGCGAGTCCGATGCTGCCGAGCAGCCCCGCCGAATGCTTGTCCGCGAGCCATACCCGATAGCGGCGCGACGAACACGATCACGAGCGGCCACGGCGTCATCAGAAAGCCTGTTTCGAGCTGCGTCATGCCGAAGCCATTTTGCAGCAGAAAGGGCGGCGAAACGAACACCAGCATCGGCGCGCAGAACGAACAGATCGACGTGCCGATCGACAGCGCGAACACCGGAATGCGCAGCAGATCGACCGACAAGAGCGGGGCGCTCTGCGCGAGTTGTCGTCTGACGAAGAAGTAGCCGATGACGATCACCGCCACGAATTCTCCGATCACATAGGGCCGATGCTCGCCATGCCCGAGCCCGTCGACCACGATGACCGCGATCGCCCAAATAGCGCTGGGGCAGGGGAAGGTCGTTTTCGGAATCCATCGACGGGCTAGAGGTGACAGGCAGCGCATTGTTGACGCGCCGTTTTCAAAAGCCTTGTGACGATGTGGCGATGACCTCGGACGACTCGCCGCATCGCGGGAGCAGGCTTTATTTCAGTTCGTAAAGCCCAGCATAGGTCGCTGAATCGACCTCGTTGAGATGCGTCATGAAGCGCGCGACCGCGTTAGTCGTGTTCGGATCGAGCGGCAGCTTGTCGGCCTTGAGCGCGTGGATGCGGAACACGTAGCGATGCGTCTTGTCGCCGCGCGGGGGCGCTGCGCCGCCGAAGCCGACCGTGCCGTAATCGTTGCGCAGTTGCAGCGCGCCGGCGGGTAGCAGGCTGCCGTCCGCCTTGCCCGCGTTGCGCGGCAGCGAGCGGCAATCGGCCGGAATATTGACCACGACCCAGTGCCAGAAGCCGCTGCCGGTGGGCGCGTCTGGATCGTAG
>JAQFVJ010000442.1 GCA_029439525.1 Caballeronia sp. BR6202001591004 | reverse complement strand
GGCCGCGAGCGCCGCCGAAACGGCCGTGCCCGCGGCCGCCGCGCAGCTCAACGCGGCGTCGGCGTATCGGATCGGCGGGATCGAACTGGCGCAGACGGTCATCGTCGAGGCATCGGCCGATACGAAGCTCATCGATCCTCTCGAACATGCCGGCCTCACCGTAATACGCGCTTAAAGAACCGCGACGCTTTGTTACCGCAATGACCCGAAAAATTCGCGGCCGGTCCGGTAATTGATATTCCGTCGCAAAGGACTTAGCTTTTCATGATGCGCGATGCGCGGCCCGCGTCGGAATCCGGAACTTGCTTCGGATTCTGGCGAGAATACAAGAATTTTTCCGAAGAAGGATCGTGAGTCGCCTCAAGGTTTTTATCGCGCTGGCGGTCGTGAGTACTGCGGCCATCACTGGCAACGCGTATGCGTGGGCCAGTGTCGGTGTGTGGGTCGGCGAACCCGTGTATTACCCGTATGCGCCGCCGCCCGTGGTCGTGCAAGCCCGTTGCGCCTCCCGGGTGTATGTCGAGCGCGGCCAGTCGAGCGCCGCCGCCGCGCCCGACGACGGCGCACTGGCCCAGCAGCCGGGCACCTAGTATTATTGCGACACGGCCAAGGCCTATTACCCGTACGTGAAGCAGTGCAGGCTGGCGCGACGTCCCGGCGAGCCCGCCGCCGTCGAACTGAGCGGCATCGTCACGCCATCCAATCATGAAGCGATTCCGCATAATGAACACCTCAAGGCTCGCCCTGCTTCTCGCGGCCCTCGGCCTGTACCGTGGTGCCTCTACCGGTCCCAGCGTCATGGCGCTGCTGGGCACGGACAAGACGTTCGATCAATTCCGCGCTGACGACGGCTCATGTCGCCAGTTCGCGCTTCAGCAAGTGGGCGGCGTGAACGCCCATCAGGCCGGACCAACAGCGCGATCGGCAGCGCCGTGGTCGGTACAGCGCGGGCGCGGCGTTCGGCGGCGGTTCGGGCACGGCCATCGGCACGGACGCGGGCTTGGTGGCGGGCAGCGCGTACGGCGCGGGTGCATCGCAGTATTCGGGCTACAGTACAGCAGCGCTACGACTATTCGTATCTGCAATGCATGTACGCAGCGGGCGACAAGGTGCCTGTTCGCGGCGCGGTACGCACGGTGCAGCAGCAACCGCCCGGCGCCGTACTGCACACCGCCGCAGCCGCCGCCTCCCGGCTCGTATTGATCGCCGTCTCGTGGATGGCCCGGACGGCTCAGCGCCGTCCGGGCCATCCATCTGCACCGGTGCCAGGCGGCATGTCGGGCACCGGCGCGGGCGCGATAAACAGCCCGATCACCCAGCCGATATAAAACCTCAGGTCACCCCAGAAGTCCATCCACTCGTAGACGCGGAACGCTTCCACGCGCAGATCCATAGCAGCACTTGCAGCAGGCCGCTCAAGAACAGCCATGTCAGCGCGATCACCGCCGTCGCGCGGCCGCCACAACGGTGGAAAGTCGCCGCGTTCCA
>JAQFVJ010000441.1 GCA_029439525.1 Caballeronia sp. BR6202001591004 | reverse complement strand
GACGACGCACCGCGCCGACGCAAAAAAACGCCAGCGGTCCCGCCAATGGCGTTTTTTTGCGTCTGAATACGTGAAAAACCAGATACTGCCCATCGCGGTAGCCGACGACTTCAAAACGATGACTTCAAAAAGCCGTATCCGCTAAAATGAAAGTTTATGGCTAAAAACAAGCTTCCCCCGATCACACAGGACGATCGAGCCATCATGTCCCGACGCATCATCCCTCTCGCCGACATCAGCGCGATTTCGGATTTTTCCAACGTCGCGGCGTCGCCGTCCGGGCTGCTCACGGACACGCTCACGCGTCCGCTGCGCGACTTGCGCATCTCCTCGGTGACGGATCGCTGCAACTTCCGCTGCGTCTACTGTAATGTAGTAGTATGTTGCGCGAAGTCTTCGACAAGAATCGACAAAAACTACCAGTTCCTGCCGCACTCGGCGCTGCTGTCGTTCGAAGAGAGCGAACGGCTCGCGTGTTCGTTGCGCATGGCGTCGAAAAAATCCGCCTGACGGGCGGCGAGGTACTGTTGCGCAAGAACATCGAATATCTGATCGAGCGGCTCGCGCTGCTGCGCACGACCGAAAGCCGTGCGCTCGATCTCACGCTCACCACCAACGGCTCGTTGCTCGCGCGCAAAGCGCAGTCGCTGAAGAATGCGGGACTCACACGCGTCACCGTCAGTCTCGATGCACTGGACGACGCGCTGTTTCGCCGCATGAACGACGCCGATTTCGCGCGCGAACTAATGAACTCGCTCGGCGATGTCGCGTTCTGGAAGATCGCGATGCGGCCCGGCCGGCCGCTCGCGTTCGGCCGGCTGTGGACGGGGCCGCGCGCGGGCACGGGCGAATCGGTGCTGTTCTTCGGCTTACCCGGCAATCCGGTCACGGGGTGATGGCGACGTTCTACTTCAACGTGCGCGAAGCGCTGCTCGCGATGTCAGGTGCGGCGCCTCAGCCGGTCATCAAAATTCGCGCGGTCTGCGCCGAGCCACTCAAGAAGCGCGCGGGACGCACGGAGTTTCAGCGCGGCATCGCCACGCGTCACGACGACGGCCGCTGGAGCTGTCGTCACGACCGGTCCGCAAGGCTCGGGCGTGCTGAGTTCGATGAGCGAAGCCAATTCCTTCATCGTGCTCGAACACGCGCGCGGCGACACGGGTGCCGGCGACGAAGTCGAGATCGTGCGGTTCGACGGCCTGATCTGATCACTCACACACCTACACGATTCCATTTCACCGATAGACGGATTTTACTTCCATGAAAAAACAAATCTCATCCATCGCACCAGGACAGACCGCCAAGGCGCTGATTCTCGTGTATCTGAGCTTCAGCGTGCCGATCGTGCTTCTCGGCGTGGTCGTCGCGTTCGTGCGATACGGCTCGGTGGAAGTGAGTACCGTCACGAGCGCGCTGCTGCTCAACGCGATTCTCGGCTTCATTCTGTTGTGGATCGCGTGCCACGCGTACAATTGGGTGGCGTCGCGTTTCGGCGGCATCGAGATCGTCCTGTCTGATGCGCCGGAGGAAGCATGAGCGCTCCAGTAATTCGCCGCCACGCCCGATGACGTCGCCGCGATCTTCGGGCTGATGTATGAACTCGCCGAGTTTGAAAAGCTCACGCATCTGTTCGTCGCGATCACGGAGGCGTGCATGACGCGTTATTCGGCGCGCGCCCGTCCGCGGACGCTGGTCGTCGCAGAGCAGGACGGAGAATTCGTCAGTTACGCGCTGTTCTTCCATAACTTCTCGACCTTCCTCGGCAAACGCGGACTGTATCTGGAAGAAAACCGCTACCTCTACGAGCGACCGACCATGCGCGGCAGCGGACTCGGCACCCTGATGCTCAAGCACCTCGCCGCGCTGGCGGTCGAGCGCCAGTGCGGACGGTTCGAATGGTCGGGTGCTCGACTGGAACCAGAACGCCATCGACGACTTCTACGAGAAGACGGGCGCGACCGTGCTGCCGGACTGGCGCATCGTGCGCTCGACCAGCTCGCCGCGCCCGCGAAGTAGTCAGACCTCGTCGT
>JAQFVJ010000440.1 GCA_029439525.1 Caballeronia sp. BR6202001591004 | reverse complement strand
TGAGTCGCGCGAGTGCCTGGCGCCCTTTTTCCGAAGCGATGCCGCCATGATCGATCACGCGTTGCGCGCCGTGCTGTGCGGCGCGCAACGCCGTCATGCCGCCGCGATGCAGAAGGCACGTATCGTCGAGCGACGCGATGATCGCGATGAGCGTATCGAGCCGCGCGTAGTCTTCGTCAAGGCCGCGCGCGCCCGATACGCGATAACGCTCCGTCACCTTCGCGCCGTGACTCGTGGCCGATAACGCCGGCGCGTATCGATCCTTCATGACGCGCGATGTCCGCGGCGGACCAGCAGATCGCATCGCTATCGTGCGAAGCGTTCATCGCCGCGACCGCGCACAGCAGACCCACGATCCATATCGCGCCGCGATGCGCGTTGCTGCCGTCGGTGGCGGGCATCATCGCGGCTTCGCCTTTGCGGCCGATGCGCGCCAATTGCTCGCGCAAGGCTTGCGACGGTTGCGCATTCGCCGATGCGCACGCGATCGCGAGGAACGTCGGCGCAAGCGCGTGCGCGGAACGCCGGCATGAGCAAGCCGGAAGCCGCGCGCATGGCGTCGATCGCGACGGGCCTGCTGTCGATCGGCACGATCGTCGGCTGTCTCGCGCTGCCGCCTATGGCCGAGCGCACCGGCCGCAGAAAGACGCTCGCGGTGTACTTCGTCGGCATGGCGGTGTCGATTGCGCTGTCCTTCGGCTGGGTCTTCTATCTGCCGAACGGGCTGGTGCCGTTCATTGCGCTGCTGGTGGTGCTCGGTTTCTTCGGCGGCAACTTCGCGCTGTTCTCGCTGTGGCTGCCGGAGCAGTTCGAAACGCGCGTCTGGGCGACGGCGTTCGCGTTCTGCACGTCGGTGGAGCGCTTCTTCAGTGCGATCGTGAACTTCGGCATCGGCGCGATGGTGCTCAACATGAAGACGCTTGGCGTGCCGATCGCGATCACGGGGCGATCGCGTTCCTCATCGGTTTCGCGGTGATTCCGTCCGCACCGGAAACGAAAGGGCAGGAACTGCCGAGCTGATGTTCGACGACATATTGACAGCAAAACGGCGGCCAAAGCCGCTGTTTTGCATTCTTACCCGCTGTAATTTTTTCGCCGGTAATGCAGGGTTACCAATTCGAACAGATGTAAGGCGCCGCGTTCAATATATAGTCGTCTTCCACACACAATAAACAACCCTACGAGGTAGGCTTCAGATGAACAAGGTATCAGGCTTCCGTGCTGGCTGGCGCACTCGTGATCGGCGGTCTGACGATGTCGGGCGCTGCGATGGCGGGAGTGTCCGTGGGCGTGAATATCGGGGTGCCGCGCCTGTGTATGTCGCTCCGGCACCCGTCTATGTGCCGCCGCCCGTCGTGTATGTGCAGCCGGGGATCGTCATCGGCTGGCACGGCAACCGGTACTGGGGTGGTCGCCGCTACTGGAATCGCAACGACTACTATCGCTATCACGGTCATGGTCACGGTCCGCATTACGGGCCGCCGCCGGGACATGGTTACGGTGGGCAGGTATCACGGTCGTCATTGATGGCCGCGCGCCCGATCCGGCAAATTCGTGGGC
>JAQFVJ010000439.1 GCA_029439525.1 Caballeronia sp. BR6202001591004 | reverse complement strand
AGGTTCACTTCGTAGAGACCGGGAATCGGCGTCTTCTCGATGCTCTTGATGGTCGCGGCGCCCACGCGCGATTCGAGCGTGGATTTGAGCTTGTCGGTGGTCTGGTCGGCTTGCGCCGAGCAGACCATGCCGAGCGTCACAGCCAGCGCGGTCGCCGTGGCGATGGCGTAGCGAAGAGTGGATTTCATGCTTTGTCCTGTAAGCCGCTGGCGAAGCGTCTGCTCGCGCCCGCGAAAGATTCGTTTAACCGAGCGCGGCCGACACCAGCCAGCGCTTGACGAGCGGCTGGGCACCGACGGACGCCATGCCGACATTGCGCACTACGCGCGCGACGGTGCCCGGCACTGAAAACAGCCGCTGCAAGCCGTCGGTCGCGAACATCAGCTTCTGGATGTCTTCGCGGCGCGCGCGTTCGTAGCGGCGCAGCAGAATGGGATCGCCCAGATCGCGGAAGCCTTCCTTGTTGGCGATGACATCCGCAAGCGTGGCGACATCGCGCAAACCGAGATTCATGCCTTGCCCGGCGAGCGGGTGAATCAGATGCGCGGCATCGCCGACCAGCGCGACGCGCGGCGCGATCAGCCGATCGACCGTTTGCAGCGCGAGCGGAAAGCCCTGCGCGGGCGTCACGCATTCGAGCGCGCCGAGCAGGTTCTGCGACGCCTGTTCCACTTGTGCGGCGAGTTGCGCGGGATCGAGCGCGAGGAGTTCGTCCGCATGCTCGGTGCGCGCCGACCAGACGAGCGACACATGATCGCCCGGCAGCGGCAGCAGCGCGATGATTTCCGTATCGCGGAACCATTGATAGGCGGTCTCGCCGTGCGGGTTCTCCGCCTTGAAATTGGCGACGACGCCGGTTTGCCGGTAATCGCGCCGCTCGACCTTGGCGCCGATCTGAGCGCGCACCCAAGAATGCGCACCATCCGCACCGACGACGAGATCCGCCTGCAGCATTTCGCCGCTCGCCAGCGCGATGTGCGCGGCGGCGTCTTCGACGGTCATGCCCTGCGCCCGCGTCTCGAACCACGACAGGCTCGGCTGAAAGCGCAATGCGGCGTCGAGCGACTGCTCGATTAGCGTCGATTCGACGATCCACGCCAGTTGCGGCACCGATGCCTGGAACGCGGAGAAATGCAGCTCGGCGAAGGCATCGCCAAACACGGGCATGTCGAGCACTGGCCCGAGGCGCGAGCGATCGAGCGCCTGCCAGACGCGCAGGCGTTCGAGCAGCGTCTGCGAACTTGACGACAGCGCGTAGATGCGCGAATCGAACACGGCGCCCAGCGGCAAGCCGGCGGAACGCGGCACCAGCAGCGCCACGCGCAGGCCGGATTGCGCGAGCGCGAGCGCCGCCGTCTTGCCGACGAGCCCGCCTCCGACGACGACCGCGTGAAAGGTCAATGAATGCGAAGTCATGCGGGCATTATAGCTTCGGGGATCGAACGGGTTTGGACGCGGGTGCCGCCCGGAGGCGCGTCAGGACGGCTCGTCCTTGACGAAAAGCATCGTAATGAAGAACAGTCGAGGACGCGATGATCCCGACACCGACGAACACTTTCGTCCGATTGAACTCCAGCCCGCCGTCAATCGCAATCGCGATGCCGATACACGCGCCCAATGTGCCCACCGCGGCAAGCCCGACACGAGCCTTACTGAGAAACAGGCGCCGGCACCTTCTTCCGGCTTCGGAAAACGGACCTCATTCCATTTCACACCCCGCAATAGGCTCAGTGGTGACCGGAACAGCGAAAAGCCTGCTTTTAGTCAAGCAATATCACAACTTCGGAGGGGCGAACCGTTCCACGCCCGCGCCGGATCGGGCATCCGAAAGAGTTACAATCTGCGTTTTCGTGATGAGACTGACCCGGCGATACGTTCAGAGTCATCGGGCCCT
>JAQFVJ010000438.1 GCA_029439525.1 Caballeronia sp. BR6202001591004 | reverse complement strand
CCTCGCCGGTCGCAGTATTGAACGGAACGCCGCGCACAGGCTGAGCGTGCTGTGGCGCTTGGTACTGGAAGCCGTGACTTTCGGCGCGCCCTGGCCACAGCGGCAGCATCCGGTCCTTGCCTGAGTTGCTCGCGTTCGGTATCGGGCAGATTCATTTTGCCCATGACCCGTGTCTAAACATAAACATGGTGTTAATTCAATGACGCGCTGCACTAGGCAAGTCTGAAATTGACGATTAGTTTCCCTTTGGATTTGATTTGATGAACGAAAAAATGACGGGTATCGAATCACATGTTCGTTGATGGAAACGCCCGCGCGCGGTTTTTCTTTTGGCAAATCCGTGTCGGATATCGTTTGCCCGGACAGCGATGCACGGTTGAAACGCGATGCCGCGTCGTATCCGGATTCGATTCTTAAGCGCGGGTAATGAAAGACGGCATTACGTCTGTTCCAGGTCGCCGAGAATCATCGATTTATTATTTCTGGCTGCGCGTCGTTTCAAAATGCGATCACGCTCACGCGCAACCCGTGAAATGCCTAAAAAAAGACCCGCATGAGCGGGTCTTTGATCCAGGGCGATGAAACGCGGCTTGGTTTTCAGTTCAGCGCCTCGCGCGCGGCTTTCGCTGCAGCCCGCACCTGATCCGGCGCGGTGCCGCCCGCGTGATTGCGGCTCGCGACCGAACCTGCGAGCGTGAGGAATTCGAACACGTCCTCGTCGATCAGATGCGCGACGTTCGGCAATTCGCGGCGCATGTCTTCGAGCGAAAGATCCGCGATATCGCACTCGCGATCCACGCAAATGCGCACTGCGTGCGCGACGGCTTCGTGCGCATCGCGGAAGGGCAGGCCGCGCTTGACGAGATAGTCGGCGAGATCGGTCGCGGTCGAGAAACCCTGCAGCGCTGCGGCGCGCATCGCCTGCGGCTTGACGGTGATGCCCGCCGCCATTTCCGCGAAGATGCGCAGCGTGTCGGCCACCGTATCGACGGTGTCGAACAGCGGTTCCTTGTCTTCCTGATTGTCCTTGTTGTAGGCGAGCGGCTGGCCTTTCATCAGCGTGAGCAGCGCCATCAGATGCCCGTTGACGCGACCGGTCTTGCCACGCGCGAGTTCGGGCACGTCGGGGTTCTTCTTCTGCGGCATGATCGACGAACCCGTGCAGAAACGGTCCGCCAGATCGATGAAACCCACGCGTGGGCTCATCCACAACACCAGTTCTTCCGAGAAGCGCGACATGTGCGTCATGATGAGCGCGGCCGCCGCCGTGAATTCGATGGCGAAGTCGCGATCGGACACGGCATCGAGCGAATTCGCG
>JAQFVJ010000437.1 GCA_029439525.1 Caballeronia sp. BR6202001591004 | reverse complement strand
ATCGGCGAACACGAGGACGAATTCCTCGCTGCCGAAGCGACCAAGAAACGCCTGCGGGCGGAGGCATCGCCAAGCACGCGCGCGATGCGCTTCAGGCATTCGTCGCCCTGCAGGTGGCCGTAGTAATCGTTGTACGACTTGAAGAAATCGTCATCACCAGCGACAGCGGCGGCGTGGCCGGTGCCGCCGCGCGCCCATTCGTGCCCCACATCACCGTATCGAACATGCGGCGATTGCCGACGTCCGTCAGGCTATCGGAGAGCGACAGGCGTTCCAGTTCCTGTTGCAGTTGCGCGCGCTTTTCCTCGGTGCGCTTGCGTTCGCTGATATCGAACATTAAGCCGATCAGCGATTCAACCTCGCCTTTGTCGTTGGGCACGACGTGTAAGACATCGCGCAGCCACACGTAGCTGCCATCGGCGGTGGTGGTGAGCGCACGATAGTCGGCTTCGTGATCCGTGCCCGCCGCGACTGCGCACGCAGAAGTTTACCACCGCCTCGCGGTCATCAGGATGCGCATGCGCGCGGCCCAGTCCTCGACGGTCTTCCACGATGACGGCGTGTAGCCGAGCAGCGCTTCGATCTGCGGACCGATATAGGCGAACTGCATGCTCGTCCAGTCGATCTTCCAGGGAATCGCCTTGGTCGATTCGAGCAGCGTGCGATAGACGGCGTGATCGTCCTCGCCGAGCGCATGCGACGGCGGCGCGAGGCTGTCTTCGTGACGCAAGAATGCGGCTTTAAGCGGGCTCTCGGGAAAAGCGTTTTCGTCGTGACTCATGTTTGCCGCGCCGGATAACGGGTGCGTGCGTTATCGGCAGGGCGTGGCGAAATCTTGAATGCGATGAATCGGCCCATGAATCGGCCTGCCACCCCGCGTACGAGTGTGGGGCGCTTAGCACAAAACAACTTTACGTGTACTGTCAGTAGTTATGCGCGCATATCGGGCATTACAAACTACGCTAAATGAAAGTCTCCGGCGTGAAAGTCTCCGGCGATGACGTAGTTGGTCATCATTTATTCATTAATTTCTTATTTCTCCTATTTTTTAGATAAATAGTCTAACTTTTTCGCATATAAGATATAAATATATCTCGTTAAGGCGATATTTAGTTCATATAATTCCTGACACCGGCGCTCCCGCCCCACAAAGTGTCGGCCTCTGCCGTCTCACGCGTTCGATAAATGCGCGGGACGTTTTCAGTGATTTTTACGATCGCTGAAAAGCACGAAATGCATGATGTTCGTGTGACGCTCGTCGTGACGCTCGTCGAAGCCTGCTTCGCAATAGGCGAGATACAGCCGCCAGGTCCGGATGAAGATCTCATCGAATCCCTGCGCGCGTACCGCATCGATGCGCGCCTCGAATGCCATGCGCCAGCGGCCGCAGCGTGCGCGCGTAGTCTTCGCCGAACAATAGCGACGCAGATGCACCCAGCTCCGCGCGGCGCGGCGCGCGCACGAAACGCTCGGGACTCGGCAACATGCCGCCCGGAAACACATACTCGCGGATGAAATCGCTCGACGCGCGGTACACTGGAAAGCGCGCGTCGGCGATGGTGATCGACTGCACCAGCGCCCTTGCGTTCGGCGCGAGACAGCGGCGCAGCGGCGCGAAGTATCGCGGCCGAACGCCTCGCCGAACGCTTCGAACATTTCGATGGAG
>JAQFVJ010000436.1 GCA_029439525.1 Caballeronia sp. BR6202001591004 | reverse complement strand
CCCACGATTTTGGTCACCCTCTCGCAGTTGCGCTTCGCTTCATTCGCTCTGTTCAACTCATGGTAGAACTTGCACCTACAAGATTGCGTCCATGCTGGGCGCACAAGAAAGACGGCCTCGTCGTCGGATGCACCCGGACGCGATCTGCTCGTCACGCCGCTCGATCCTGCGTGGATCAGCCATCTCTATGAGGTGCGCGGCACGCTGGACTCGCTTGCCGCACGTCTCGCCGCGGAACGCCACGCGGCTCGACAAGGCGCTCATTGCCAACGGCCGGCGCGCGTCCCGCAGCGACGACGTGAAAGCGATGATCGATGCCGACATGGCCTTTCATAGCGCGATTTACGAAGCATCCGGCAATCCGATGATTGCAGCGACCGCGCAGATGGCATTGGGTACATTTGCGTCGCGTGATGGGCGCGGTATTGCAGGCATCGGGACAGCGCAAGTCGATCTGGGACGAACATGCCGCGATCGCAGCGGCGATCGCCGAAGGCGATGCGGCGCGCGCATCTGAACTCACGAATCTGCATACGGCGAATGCGCGCAAGAATCTCGTCGAGCGTTTGGGCCACGTGTTCAGCGAACAACGCGCCGAAGCAACCTGATGGAAACAACCTGTTACGCGACGTGAACGCCCGCATCGAACGTCATGGATGTGAACGACAACGGCCCCGCGAAGACGGGGCCGTCGATGCTCGCATGACACGATCAGTCGGTGTTGCGGCGACGGCTGTTCACGAGCGCAGCGGACACGGTGAATACGAGTGCCGCGCCGATCACGAGGCTCACTGCAAGTCCAGCACGCCATTGCCCGTCGAACCCGTTTGCGTCTGAATGATGCCGATCAGCCACGGGCTCACGACACCGGAGATACTGCCGACCGAATTTGCCAGCGCAAGACCGGCAGCCGCCGCGGTGCCGCTGAGGATCGCGGGCGGGCAGCACCCAGAACTGCGAGATGGTCGTGACCACGCCCATCGTCGCGACGGTCAAGGCAACCATACCAACAGCGTCGAATGTGCATACACGACGCTCAGGTACAGACCGAACGCACCGACCAGACCCGCGCTTGCCAGATGCCAGCGACGCTCGCCGCACTTATCCGAGCTATGGCCGACCGCAAGCATGGCGATAGCGCCTGCAGCGTAGGGAATTGCGGACAGCAGGCCGATGTTGAGCGGATCGGATACGCCGCTTTGCCTTGACCAGCGTCGGCAACCAGAAGCTCACACCGTACAGGCCCATCGTGAAGAAAAAATACGTCACAGACGGCAGCCAGCACCTTGGGATGCATCAGACCGTCCTTGACCGAATGCAGCCCGTGCGCGGGCTTTTCGTCGCGCAGATTCGCTTCGAGCATGGTCTTTTGCGAATCGGTGAGTCACCTGGCGTCGGAAACCTTGTCCTTGTCGTCGAGATAGAAGAACGCGATCATACCGAAGATGGCCGTCGGAATGCCTTCGAGGAGAAAGAGCCATTGCCAGCCGGCGATTCCGTGCGCGCCGCTCATGTGGCTCATGACCCATCCCGACAGCGGACTGCCGACAACGCCCGACATCAGAATGCCCGTCATGAAAAGCGCGGTCACCTTGCTGCGGCGCGATGCGGGAAACCAGTACGTCAGATAAAGTAGGATCGTGGAAATCAACCCCGCTTCGGCGACACCCAACAAGAAACGCATGATGTAGAAGCTTGTCGTCGTGGTGACGAACATCATCGCCGCCGATATGAGACCCCATGTCACCATGATGCGCGCAATCCAGCGACGCGCAAGAGAATCAGATTGATTTGGACTTCGAACAACAGATAGCCGATAAAGAATACACCTGCGCCTGCGCCATAGACCGCTTCACTGAAATGCAGGTCGTTGAGCATCTGCAGCTTGGCAAAACTCACATTGATGCGGTCGAGATACGCGCAGAGATAGTAGATGAATAGAAACGGCAGAAGGCGCCATGTGACCTTCGCGTAAGTGGACGACTCGTCGCCTGCCAGAAAGGCGACCGGACTGTGGGAACTCATTCTTGTCTCCTGTATAGATCGGACGCCTTGTCAGGCGGGCGCACGCGATGCGCGCTGCGGTTTGTGTTGCCGCTTCCCCGCCTTGCCGATATCGATACCCGATGCCTTGTTGGAATCTCGTTATCCAAGCTGCCGACGTCTTGGCCGGGACGAATCCGTCTCGACGGCATTCATGTTCGTTACACACTCCCCGAAAAACAAAAGATGTCTGTTCATCGAGCTATGACACGCATTCATGCCTAAGGAATAACCATGAGGCGTATCCCTAACTTCGTTCTGCTGCGCGCATTCGAGGCCGCGGCACGACTTGAGAGCTTCACGC
>JAQFVJ010000435.1 GCA_029439525.1 Caballeronia sp. BR6202001591004 | reverse complement strand
CACGGGAGCGCGAACGAATCGGGTCGGATGAGCGGCGGCATCGGCGGCTCTTCCTTCACTGGCGGCCATCGCGCGCGGCGCGCAGCTCGCGCTTCAGGCGGCCGTTTTCCATGCGAAGGCGCACCGTCGACGGCACCGCCGACACGAGCCCGGCCAGCAGACCCACGACGAAGAACGCCAGGCCGATCAGGATCAGCGGCGCAGTCCAGGCGTAGCCGGCGAGGAAGTTCAGCGTCGCCAGTTGCGTGTTGGCGAGCGCCAGCACCAGCAACAACACGAAGACCAGAACGCGGATCAGCCAGACAATAAATTTCATGTGGATCTCTCGCTAGTGCGCTTATGCGTCTCGGCCAACCTGGACGGTCGGGCCTGCGCGATTGAGTATCAGGTCAAAGTGGCCGGTATTGTAATTGATGCGTCTGAAGGGGCACACCCGCGCGTGAACGCGGCGCGAACGATCGCGAGCAAGAGGCGCACCCGTATCGGTCTCTTAGAAATCGCGCATAAAAAAAAGCACCCGAAGGGTGCTTTTCTAGTCGATTGCCTTCATGCCCGACGCATGAAGATGTGCGCCGAGATCGTCCGCATCGTCGTCATCCGACGCCTTCAGCGCCTCGTCCACGCGGCCATCGACGCATTCGCGCAATTCCTTGCCCGGCTTGAAGTGCGGCACGAATTTCTCCGGCACCAGCACCTTCTCACCCGACTTGGGATTGCGTCCGACGCGCGACGGACGACGATTGAGCCCGAAGCTGCCGAAGCCGCGAATCTCGATGCGGTGACCGTTGGCCAGGGCCTCCGACATCGCATCGAGCATCGTCTTCACCGCGAAATCCGCATCCTTGAGGACAATTTGCGGATTTCGCGACGCCAACTGGGCGACCAATTCACTTTTGGTCATCTGCAACTATGCCTGTATGGCAGGGCTTAGCTGTTCTGGCCGTCGAGCTTAGCTTTGAGCAGCGCGCCAAGGTTGGTCGTGCCGGTCGCGGCGGCGTTCGAATCGCCCTGCAGGTTGCGCATGGCTTCCTGCTGTTCGGCCGAATCCTTCGCCTTGATCGACAGGTTGATACCACGCGACTTGCGGTCGATGTTGATGATCATCGCGTTGACCTTGTCGCCTTCCTTCAGCACGTTGCGAGCATCTTCCACGCGGTCTTGCGCGATTTCCGAAGCACGCAGGTAGCCTTCGACTTCACCGGACAGCGTGACGACGGCACCCTTCGGGTCCACCGACTTCACGACGCCGTCGACGATGGCGCCCTTGTCGTTGATCGCCAGGAAGTTGCTGAACGGATTGCCTTCGAGCTGCTTGATGCCCAGCGAGATGCGTTCTTTCTCGACGTCGATGCTCAGAACCACGGCTTCGACTTCGTCGCCCTTCTTGTACTTGCGGACGGCTTCTTCGCCTGTTTCCGACCACGCCAGGTCCGACAGGTGAACTAGACCGTCG
>JAQFVJ010000434.1 GCA_029439525.1 Caballeronia sp. BR6202001591004 | reverse complement strand
CCGCCGATGTCTTGCCGGTTTCCGGCAGCATCACGACGGCGTGCGGATGGCCGCGTTCCTTCAAAGCAGCGCGACGCGTCGCGCGGAGTCGGGCAATTGGTCTATATTCGTGGCTTGTGTCATTGCGTTCCTGTTCTTTCCATTGAGCGCGATTCGTCTGCAGTAGCTTGCCTCAGACGCAAGCCGCGACGCCACTCTGCCGTTTGGCCAACAACGCGCGGCCGGCGCGCGATGCGCTGGGCTTGCCGATGGCGCGCGAGATGAAATCGCCGATATCGACGAGCTGATCCAGATCCACGCCCGTTTCGATGCCTAAGCTATTCAGCAGATAGACGACGTCTTCCGCCGTCGCGACGTTGCCGGTCGCGCCCTTCGCGTACGGACAGCCGCCGAGGCCCGCGACCGACGCATGAAAAATCTCGATGCCTTCGAGCAGCGACGCGTAGATGTTGCCGACGGCCTGCCCGTACGTATCATGAAAATGCCCGGACAGCCGCTCGCGCGGAAACACCTTCGCGGCCCCATCACTTCGCGCGTGCGCTTCGGCGTGCCGACGCCGAGGTGTCAGCGATATCGATTTCGTGGCAGCCGAGTGCCTTGAAACGTTCCACGACGTCGACCACCGACGCAATGCTCACTTCGCCCTGATACGGACAGCCGAGTGCGCACGACAGCGAGCCGCGCAGCCGGATGCCCGCGTCTTTCGCAACCGGCTCGAAGCGAGCGATGCTGCAATTGATGTTCTTCTGCGCAAACGCCTGGTTCGCCGCGCCGAAGATGACGATCTTGTCGGCGCGGGCGTCGAGCGTGCCGACGAAGCCGCGCATGTTCAGCGTGAGCACCGAGTAGATCGTGCTGGGACGCCTTTCGATGCCGGCCATCACGGCGGCGACATCGGCCATTTGCGGCACCCATTTCGGCGAGACGAACGACGTCGATTCCACATTGACGATGCCCGCGCGCGAAACGATCGATCAGCTCGATCTTGATCTCGGTTGGCACGGGTTCCTTCTCGTTTTGCAGACCGTTGCGCGGCGCGACTTCGACGATTTTTACTCTTGCGGGGATCATGGCTGTCTCCTGGATCAGGTTATTGCTTGCTGGCACGATTTCGCCGTTTCGCTGACATTTTCGCGGTTATTCGATTCGAATGCCAGAACCGCATTCGAGCCAATAATTTCGGATGTTTTCGCTTGATTATGTCGCTCGTCAAAGTCGCGAAAGAAACATGTATCAAATGCCTAAGCTGAAAAGCCGTTCTTTGTAATTTTTTTGCAATCGATTCGGTATGCAAAGGTTTACTCACTAATGTTCACCCTCGAGGTGAGCGCCAGAATCTCGAACTCGGCTCTCGCGCGGTGAGTTTCCTGTCAGGGGGCTCACACCGTCTAAAGAATCAAAGACGAGGCCAAAATCCATGAAATTCGACGTCATCTCGCTTGCG
>JAQFVJ010000433.1 GCA_029439525.1 Caballeronia sp. BR6202001591004 | reverse complement strand
AGTTGCCGGGGGGCTGCCCATGCGCCCACCCATGCGGCATCTGGCAGAGATGCTAACCCGCGTTGAACACCCCACGTCAGGCCAGCCTCCGCCTCACGGAAAATCATACTGACTTACGGCATTGAACCGGATTGCCGTCGGCGTGACTGCCTGTCAGCGCACGTATTCACCCGAATAAAGCCGGCGCAAAGCGCGCGCCTGACGTCGAACGGAACGGCGCGTCGCATGGAGGCTGCAAGATCGTGATGCGCCCGGCGTACGGGCGGCAGCGCATCGACGCATTGATGGTGTCGTGTTCTAAAGGAATGTCTGAAGAACCCGCGTCAGCCTGTCTGTTCGACAGGCGTCACATCGAATTCGAGCTTTTGCGTGCCGCGCAAGACGGCGATCTTCACCGCGCGATCGATACGCGCGATGCACCGAGCGTACGCTGCAAGCCGTCCATGCTGTCGATGCTCAGGCCATTCACGTCGACGATGCGGTCACCCGTGCGCAATCAGCCAAGCGCCGCGGGACTGCCTTTGACGACTTCTATCACATGTGTACGCCGCTTACCGCCGTCAGATTGAAAAAGCGCTGCACGCGTCACGAAATGGGTGTGCCGTCTACGCCGATATACGCACGCCGCACACGTCCATGCGCGAAGATCTGCATGATGACCCACTTGGCGGTGTCGTCGAGCGGCGGCGATACGGCGGCGTCCTGCGCGCCGCGCGCGAGATCGTCGATGAATTGAGGTCGGTTGCCCATGTGAGGATGCACTCCGGATGTCTGGAAGCTGACATGCGGGTCTCGACGCTTGTTTGTTTTCAAGGGGTTTTCGCTCAGGCGCGACGGGACGCCTGTGTGAGCAGCTCCATCGGCCCGAGCGTTTGCACGACGCGATGCTGCGCGTCGTCGCGCACGAACAGTGAACCCGCGAAGCCGAGCGCATTTACCGCGACCCCTTCCACATGCGATTGCGTGTGCAGCACCGCGAGCATCCAGCGGCGCGTGACGAGCCGGTTATTAGGCACATGATGATCGGCGATGCCAATCGCATCGAGAAGCCGGCGATAGATTTCGGACGCAAGCTGCGCGTCGTTCAGGGCATCTTCGTTCAACCATGCCCCTGCGTGGGTGCGGTACATAGAATACACTGCTGTCACGCGCCGCTTCGACGAGCGTCTCGATCGGCGCATCGAGCGGCACCAGTTGCAAATGCTTGTGCGGCTGACTCGATCCGGCGACCACGCCGCCGTTATAAAAGCCGAGTCCGTCGAATTGCCGGAGACACGCGAACAGCGCGGCAAAATCGCCGGCATCGATCAATGAATCCTGCGGCTCGAATTCGGTCGTCACAACCAGTAGATGATGCTCGAGCACATTGAACTTGTTCAGCAGCAGAAAATGGCGCTTACCGATATCGCCGACACGTAAAGCTTCCTCGCAAGGCGAAAACGGATCGCGCCACGCAGCTGACGCATCGGCCATCGATTTGGCGGCGAGCTTCGATGCTTCTTCCTTGCGTGGAAGATTGGCCGTCTGTCGCACGAGGAATCGCACGTCATGGTCCTCGATCACGCTCTCCACGGTGTTGAACGACTTCAGCGCGCCGCATGCAATCGCGTGTTTCGTTTGATCGACGACGCGTTGCCACGCAGGCGCGCGAGGAAGGCTGAGATTGTTCATGGTCGGCAAGGGCTTCAAGGATTATCGCAAGCTATCGCACATGGTCACCGCACGCGCGATCTTTCATCATTCTGATGCGCTAAGATCACGTGCCGGGCTGGCAGTTCCGGCAAATCAGAGGATGACCGCGCACTGTCGCAGCTGAATCTCGCGAGTTTCTTCGAGTCTGCATTGAGGCATTGAGCTACCGCTTTCGCGAATCTTCGTTTGATTCGTTCGTGTATACGACGCCGTTCGGAAAACTCGATGTCGTGCCGTCGCATCCGAGTCTCGAATCGTGCTACAAGATTTACAAGCTGCGCGATGCGCTAAAGAGTCTCGAGGGCTACGACGCGATTTATATCGACACGCCGCCCGCGCTCAATTTCTTTACGCGCTCCGCGTTGATCGCAGTGGAACGCTGTCTCATTCCATTCGATTGCGACGACTTCTCGCGCCGCGCACTCTATCCAGTGCTGGAGAACGTGCAGGAAATCCGCCGTGGTCACAATCCGGACCTGAGCATCGAAGGCATCATCATCAATCAGTTTCAGCCGCGAGCGAGCCTGCCGCAGCAACTCGTCGACGAACTGCGCGGCGAAGATCTGCCCGTGCTCAATTCGCATCTGTCGCTGTCCGTGAAGATTCGCGAGAGCCATCAACATGCGCGGCCGATCATCTATCTCGAACCGCGCCACAAGCTCGCGCAGGAATATGCACGAAGAGCTGAACGGCTGACGCGCGGCGGTTCTCAACATCATGTCGGTCGGGCTCAAGGTATTCGTTGCGTGCGTCATCAAGCCGTGCTGTTCGTCGTACTGTTGTTCGGCGCTGCTGACACCTTCGAATGGGGCGCGGGCTGGGCGTGGCTCGTTCTGATGTTCGGCGGCGGCGTGGTGACAGTCCTGATTGCAAAGCGCGATCCCGCGTTGCTCGCCGAACGCATGCGCTCGCCGATGCAGCTCGATCAACCGTTATGGGACAAGGTGTTTCTGGTCGCGATGGGCATCATATGCTGCGTGTGGCACGTTTTTATGGGACTGGATGCCGTACGTTTTCGCTGGTCCGTTATGCCGCTCTGGCTCGCATCGGTAGGGTCGGCGCTCATGGCTGTGTCGTTCTAGCTCGTCGCGCGCACCTTTTTAGAGAACACGTTTCTCGCGCCTGTCGTGAAGATTCAGTCGGCGCGCGGGCATCGCGTGATATCGAGCGGGCCTTATGCAATCGTGCGCCATCCGCTCTATGCGGCGGCGATGATGATTCCCGCCAGCGCGCTCGTGTTCGGCTCGTGGTATGGACTGGCATTCTCCACGCTGCTGCTCGGTGGTCTGATCTATCATTTGCTGATGGAAGAGCGTGAACTCATCGCGAGGCTCGACGGCTATACGGCTTACATGCAACGCGTGTGTTATCGGCTAGTTCACTGCGTGATTGATTTGGCACCGGGTGGATCCGAGGCGAAGGATCGTCATACTTCCACTTGATCGGCTTCGGATTTTTGTTGTGCTCGCGGATGTCGTGCA
>JAQFVJ010000432.1 GCA_029439525.1 Caballeronia sp. BR6202001591004 | reverse complement strand
TCGACGGCGGCTTATTAAGGATATGCTCAAGGATGCCGTTAATAGAGACATAGTGGCGGCGATCAACGATATCGGCCATTCGATGGGCCGGCTCACGATAGCCGAGTACGTCGAAAGCGAAGCAATTCTTCAGGCGCTCGATGCGATGGGGGTGAACTTCGTGCAAGGCTATCACGTCGGCCGCCCGGCGCTATGGGCGCAAAACGTTGAATTTCTCGCAATTTCATAGGAGAGGATGTTGGATCCCACTTTTCAGCGGGTCGGCGACCTGAAGGACATCGCCAGTTACCCGGCCTGGCTGGGCGACGTGCTGACCGAAACGCACGCGGCCAAGCAGACCGTGATCGGCCATCCTATCTTTTGATGCGCGTAGCAAAACTCGAGCCGCGTCAGGCCGAAGCGTTCCTCGTGAACGGGGCTGGCCGGTCGTCGAACAGTTTCCGCAGTACATGGCGATGAATCTGCAAAAGCTGCGCTACGGACACTCGCGCGGCGAAGATCTCGCGCGCCGTTATCTGACGTGCAATATCCGCGTCGATCAGCGCAAACATGCTGGAGCGCGACGCCCGATTCGAATCGACAGGAAAGGTATGACTCGTCACGCGACCTCTATCCGGCTCGCGTTCACGTCGACATCCAGACCATGCTTTTGATTCATGTCGAGCGCCACCTTCAGCGGATCAACGCCCAGCCAGCGCGCACGGTCTTCGTTGCCTACGAACACCACGCGCGGCCAGAAATAACCGCCTGGCGCATACTCGCGGAACCAGGGTACCTTGAACCAGCAACGGCTGTCGTGAATGAAGTCGTCGTAGAGTGCGATGACCTCGGGCTGCTTGCGAAGTTCGTCGACCGTTGCCTCGGATGTCCACTCGCGCATGAACGGCACGACGTCCTGCACCGGTTTGAGCACCACATCGTCTTGTCTCGCTGAATGAGAACAACGTGCTCCCTCCATCCACGCGGCTCCCCCAGCCCCGTCGGCTATCGATACCTGGGGGGAATCCGCAGGCAGCGCGTGCGCCACGCACGGAAGCGCTGCCGGCGACGCCGGGTCGATCTGCAGGCGCGACCGCTCCGCGGGGTTGAGATAGCCCAACAGCAGTCGCATCTCTTCCGCACACTGACGCAAGTCCCGCTTGTCGTTCGTCGGCATGTCCGACGGATCCTCACCCGGTCGGCTCGTGTTCGGCCGCAGGCCGGGCTTCGCGTCGGGATGGGGGATCTCCCCTGCCAGCTCCGCGCAACGACTCTTTTGCTTCGCCTCGAGATCCTTCATCTTGCTCATCACTGCGCGCATGTCCGTCAACGAGTGTTCGCCCCGCGGACCATTGTTGAATTGCCTTTTCGATCGCGCGTCGTTCAGTTGTCGGGTCAACTCCTTGTACTGCGGGTCGGTCTTCTGAGCTGCCTCCACCGCGCGCTGAAGCCTGATGGGCGACATCGCGTCTTCCTGAGCGCGCTCGTAGAACGGCTAATTCGTGACATAGTCCTGCGTGCCGATTCGCGCGCGCAGCGTGCGCCACGTCTCAATAGCTGGCGCATGCCGAACTTCACCGCGTCTTCGAGGGTGTCAACCGTCGGCGCCTTGAGACGCCATGCGTTGAATGCCTTGATCATCGCGGGGTCGATCTTGAAATCGGCTGCAATGACAGGGGTATTCTGGAGATCATCGTTCGTCATCAGCGGCACACCGCACTCCAGCGCCGCGATATACATGTCGTGTAACGGAATCTGACTGAGCTTGCGCGAGCTTCATCGACCGCTTGAGTGTGAGCCACATCGAGCCGGTGGAGATAGGGTTTGAAGCTGCTCACGACCGAGCTATGGGCGTCGCAGAGTTTTCTGGCTGCGTGTGGTCCTCGATCATGCTCACTGTCTGTCGGACGCGATCGCGAAGTACACGGAATTCAATAGGCGAGTATATGCCCACACACACGCAGCGGTTATCGAAGCCAGCAGCTAGTCGACTGCGTGATTGATTTGGCACCGGGTGGATCCGAGGCGAAGGATCGTCATACTTCCACTTGATCGGCTTCGGATTTTTGTTGTGCTGGCGGATGT
>JAQFVJ010000431.1 GCA_029439525.1 Caballeronia sp. BR6202001591004 | reverse complement strand
TGCACCAATCTGCGAAAATCGCCAACACCACACCAGCGCGCCGAATTGTCGACAAAAAATTAGTGGCAATGCTGACAAAAAGTTGCGGAATCGGCTGAATGCCTTGTCAGTGCTGGGCCGTAGCACGTCTCAAAGCACAAACCTTGGCGCACCCCGCCCAAAATCCAAAATGAATTGTTGATAATCTTTATGTCGATTCTAAGATGGTCAACATGCAAGCGAGCACATCATGTCCGATCCGAAACCGATTGCCGCACCGAATGCCTCATCGAACGCTTCAGCCAGCGCGCTGAGCGCCGCCGCAGGGGCGAATGCTGAGTCGATCGCCGAGAACATCCGCGCCGCGATCCTCGAACATCGTCTCGCGCCGGGCGCCAAGCTGACGGAAGCGCAATTGTGTGAAGTATTCGCGGTCAAGCGCGGCACGGTGCGTCAGGCGCTCGCGCAACTGGCGGGCGAGCGCCTCGTCGATCTGGAGCCGAATCGCGGTGCCTTCGTCGCGAGTCCGTCGCTTCAGGAAGTGCAGGAGGTGTTCGAGGTGCGCCGCATCATCGAACTGGTGGTGGTGGAGCGAATCGGCAAAGGGCACGGCATGCGCCGGCTCAAGTCGATCAGCGCGACCATCGGACGTGAGCGCCGCGCATTCGAAAATCGCGATTTCTCGGCATGGATTCGGCTGTCGGGCGAATTCCATGCCGAACTCGCTTCGCTGACCGGCAACACGGTGTTATGCGAATGCCTGTCGGGACTGGTGGCGCGCTCGACGTTGATTTCGGCGCTGTATGAATCGCTTGGCAAGAGTTCGTGCTCGTTCGAGGACCACGAAGAGATCCTCGCCGCTCTGGACCCGGGAGACGCGGCAAAGGCCGCAACATTGATGGCGCAGCATCTGCGCGACGTCGAACTGAAGATCCCGCACGCGGCACGGTCGATCTGAAGGAAGTGTTCGCAAAACCGGCAGGACGCATCAAGCCGTTCGGCACGCAGGATGAAGGACAGGCCGAAAAGGCCGCCATCGACGAATAAAGCAGGACTGAATAAACGGAGACCGTGCCCCGCGCTCGCGCCGGGTGCGAGGACAGTTGCACGCGCAAATCAACGCGACGCGCACATGACTGAATAAAAAAACGCTCGATCGAGCGTGCAATGAAAATCGCCATGCAGCGAGCGCGAAGGGCATCGGCTACGCGCTCTCGGCAACACGCTGCCGGCGAAACGCAAATCCAAAGAGTACCGCGCGCGGCGTCGGATCGTGACGCAGGTACCGAATGACGCTTGTTGCTCAAGCATTTGCAGTTTTTTCATCACGCAAGCCGCCTATGAAGGAGACATCATGGCACAAGTCAGCGCATCCGGCAGTTCAGCCCTGCCGCAATACGATGAGCATTCGTCGCACGATCCCGGTCTGCCCGCCGGTTACAGCGATCGCCTGTACAACGCAACGAGGACCTCGCCCCGCTCAAGAACCAGACCTGGGGCGCGTACAACATCTTCGCGTTCTGGATGTCGTACGGGCACAGCGTCGGCGGCTACGTGTTCGCGCTCGGCCTGACGAGCTGGCAAGTGCTGGTGTCCTTGCTGATCGGCATCGATTTCGTGAATCTGCTGTGCAACATGAGATCGCCAAGCCCAGCCAGGTCGCGGACGTGCCGTATCCGGTCGCCTGCCGCGCCACCTTCGGCGTGCTCGGCGCGAATATTCCCTGCCGTGATTCGCGGCCTGATCGCGGTCGCGTGGTACGGCATTCAGACGTATCTGGGGTCGAGCGCATTGGTCATCGTCGTGCTGAAGTTTGTGCCGTCGCTGATGCCGTATGCCGATGTCCACAAGTTACGGCTTCGTCGGACTGTCGGCGCTCGGCTGGGCGGGCTTCATGCTCTTGCGGGTGTTGCTGGCCGTGGTGTTCTGGCGCGGCATGGAGATGATCAAGAAGTTCATCGACTTCGCCGGTCCGGCTGTGTATGTGGTGATGTTCATCCTCGCCGGTTACATGGTGTGGCGCGCGTACATCAAGAATAAGAATATCGGCCTGAATCTCGGTGGCGTGAAGTATCACGGCGCGGAAGTGATTCCGGTGATGATCACCGCCATCTCGCTGGTCGTGTCGTATTTCTCTGGCCCGATGCTCAACTTCGGCGACTTCTCGCGCTACTGCAAGAGCTTCCGCAGCGTGAAGCGCGGCAATTTTTTGGGGCCTGCCGGTCAACTTTCTGGCGTTCTCGCTGGTGACCGTCATCACGACCGCGGCGACCTTGCCGGTGTTCGGTCAGTTGATTACCGATCCGGTTGAAACCGTAGGCCGTATCGATTATCCGACGGCGGTGATCCTCGGTGCGCTGACCTTCACGATTGCGACCATCGGCATCAACATCGTCGCGCACTTCGTGTCGCCTGGGTTCGACTTCTCCAACGTCGCGCCGAAGCTCATCTCGTGGCGCATGGGCGGCATGATGGCGGCGACCGCGTCGATCTTCACCACGCCGTGGAGCCTGTTCAACAAGCCGGCCGTGATCCACTACACGCTGGACATTCTCGGCAGCTTCATCGGACCGTTGTATGGCGTGCTGATCCTCGACTTCTATCTCGTGAAGCGCGGCAAGCTCGCGGTCGACGATCTCTACACGACCTCCGAGGAAGGCAAGTACTGGACACGAAGGCGTGATCGCCGCGCGATGATGGCGCTGCTGCCGGCCGCACTGATCGCGATTCTCTGTGTGATGCTATCGTCGCTCGAAGGGTCCGCGAACTTTTCGTGGTTAATCGGTGCGGGGCTGGATGCGCTGTTCTATTACTTCCTAGCGGATCGCAAGCGCGCAGTTTAAAAGAACACGTTAGAACCTGAGAGA
>JAQFVJ010000430.1 GCA_029439525.1 Caballeronia sp. BR6202001591004 | reverse complement strand
CGACGCGTGTTGTGCGAAGCGACGCGTGTTGTGCGAAGCGACGCGTGTTGTGCGAAGCGACGCGTGTTGTGCGAAGCGACGCGTGTTGTCGCTGACGATCGCGCGGACACCGATTACTACGTGCTCTACGCGCCGCCCGGCGAGGATTTCTTCCGCTTCGAGCCGGCCGATCATCCGATCAATGCGGTGAATCTGCCCGGCGGCGGCGAGACGCACGGCATGATTACCGTGCTCGCGCCCGGCGAGCGACTGACGCGCGAATTCCGCTTCACGGTCGAGCGCACGGGTGAGGCGGCGCGGCAGACCGCGCACGCAGGCAGGCTCGAAGGCGTGCGGACGGGCGGCGGCGCGCTGAGTTCGCAAACGCGCTTCGAGTGAAGAACGCGTGATGTCCGCACGTTAAAATGCGTGCCATCGACGTTCTTCCGATTTTCCCGCCAATGTCCTTCATTCAGTCGCTCAATGACGCGTGGTCGCGCACGCAATCGCTGCTGTGCGTCGGCCTCGATCCCGAGCCGTCGAAGTTTCCCGGCGCCCTGAAAGGCCGCGCCGATTCGATCTTCGAATTCTGCAAGACCATCGCGGACACTACCGCGCCCTATGTGTCGTCATTCAAGCCGCAGATCGCGTACTTCGCCGCGCATCGTGCCGAAGACCAGCTCGAAGTGCTGATCGCGCACATCCACGAGAAGCATCCCGGCATTCCGGTGATTCTCGACGCCAAACGCGGCGACATCGGCAGCACTGCCGAGCAATACGCGAAGGAAGCATTCGAGCGCTATCGAGCCGATGCGGTGACGGTGAATCCGTACATGGGCTTCGATTCGATCGAGCCGTATCTCGCGCACGAAGGCCGTGGCGTGATCGTGTTGTGCCGCACGTCGAACGCGGGCGGTTCGGATCTGCAATTCTTCACGACGGACGGCAAGCCGCTGTATCAGGTCGTCGCGGGACTGGCGGCGGGGAAATGGAACGCGAGCGGTCAACTCGGGTTGGTCGTCGGCGCGACGTTCCCGAAGGAAATCGAAGCAGTGCGCGGCATCGTCGGCGGGATGCCGCTGCTGATTCCGGGCATCGGCGCGCAAGGCGGCGATGTAGAGGCGACCGTCCGCGCCGGCCGCACCGCGAACGGAACCGGCATGCTGATCAACTCGTCGCGCGCGATCATCTACGCGGGCAAGGGCGACGACTACGCGCAGACCGCGGCCGAGGCCGCGAAGAAGACGCGCGATTCGATCAATCAGTATCGTTAAACGCGCATCGGCGCGGGCTTAGTGCTCGCGCTGATCCAGAAACTCCAGCAACTTCCGCAGCGCATGCGCCGCTGCCTGCGAGCGCACCTGTTCACGGTCGCCCTTGAAGTGCTGCGTCTCCACCGCGGTGTGCAGCCGGTTGCTCCAGCCGAAACACGCCGTGCCAACCGGCTTCGCCTCGCTGCCGCCCGCCGGTCCCGCGACGCCGGTGATCGACACCAACACCTGCGCGCGGCTGTTGCGCAGCGCACCTTCCGCCATCGCCTTCGCGACCGGCTCGCTCACCGCACCGTGCTGCTCGATCATCGCGGCGGGCACGCCGATCATTTCCGTCTTCGCCAGATTCGAATATGTGACGAAACCGCGTTCGAACCATGCGCTGCTGCCCGAAATATCCGTGATCGCGGTCGCGACCATGCCGCCCGTGCACGATTCGGCGGTGGCCAGCATGATGCGCTCGGCGTGCAGCCGGTTGCCGACGCGGATTGCGAGTTGGTGAACGACGGTATCGGTCGGCATGGCGGTGTCTCGGTCGACTGGAGGTGGAGGGAAACGTCAGACGGTCATGCGCCACAGCGCGATCACGAGCAGCGTGAAGAACGCCGCGACGAGATCATCGAACATGATACCGAAGCCGCCTTTCAAACGGCGGTCGAAATAGCGGATCGGCTGCGGCTTCACCATGTCGAAGAAGCGGAACACGAGG
>JAQFVJ010000429.1 GCA_029439525.1 Caballeronia sp. BR6202001591004 | reverse complement strand
CAGCGCCAAGGATCACGGGGAATCGTTCCTGACGCCGTCGACGGGGCGTGCCGTCGCGTTCATGATGGACGACGCACTGCTCGCCGGCGAGCGCGCCAAGTCGAACGATCCGCAGGACTTCGCGATCGTGGGCGCCCCGCAGTCGCATGAAGCATACGGCTGCATGATGCGCAAGAACGACCCCGAGTCCAAAGAAGGTGGTCGATGATGCGATCGCCAAGGTCGAAACGTCGGGCGATGCCGACAAGATCTACAAGAAGTGGTTCGAAAGCCCGATCCCGCCGAAGGGCCTCAACCTCAACTTCCCGGAAAGCGACGACATGAGGGCTCTCTTCAAGAGCCCGAATGACAAGGCAATGGACTAACTGGTTCGCGCATCGAACGAACGAAACGGGGAAGAAGCAAGCTCCTTCCGTTTCTTTTTGGAGTGAGTCCATGTTTACAACTGGAACTGGGGCATCTTGCTCAGCCCCGTTTCGACCGGGGAACCCACGACCTATCTCGACTGGCTGATTTTCGGCTTCTGGGTGACGATTACCGTGTCGCTCGCCGCATGGGTGATCGCGCTCGTCGTCGGTTCGTTGTTCGGTATTCTGCGCACGGTCCCGAATCGCACGCTCGCGGGCATCGGCACCGTCTATGTCGCGATCTTCCGCAATATTCCGCTGATCGTGCAGTCCTTCGTCTGGTATCTCGTATCTCGTGATACCGGAATTACTGCCGCCGTCCATCGGCAACTGGTTCAAGCAATTGCCGCCGACCGCGCAGTTCTATTCGTCATCGATCATCTGTCTCGGGCTGTTCACCGGCGCGCGCGCATGCGAACAGGTGCGCTCGGACATCAACGCGCTGCCGCGCGGACAGCGCAACGCGGGCCTCGCGATGGGCTTCACGCAATGGCGACCTATCGTTACGTGCTGATGCCGGTCGCTTACCGCATCATCGTGCCGCCGCTCACGTCGGAATTCCTCAACGTGTTCAAGAATTCGGCGGTGGCGTCGACCATCGGTCTGCTCGACCTCTCGGCGCAGGCGCGCCAGCTCGTCGATTACACGGCGCAGACATATGAGTCGTTCATCGCGGTGACGCTTGCCTACATGCTCATCAACCTGGTCGTCATGCTGCTGATGCGCTGGGTCGAAGCAAAAACGCGCCTGCCTGGCTACATCGGAGGCAAGTCGTGCCGCAGGTGCTTCAGAACGTTCTCGGATTGTCGGCGGATATCGACATCCGGCTCGCCTCGGCGATGGTCACGTTCTCGCTGTTCGAGGCCGCATACTATTCGGAAATAATCCGCGCCGGCATTCAGGCGGTGCCGCGCGGTCAGGTGAATGCGGAGTTCGCGCTCGGCATGACCTACGGCCAGGCGATGAAGCTCGTCGTGCTGCCGCAGGCGTTCCGCGCGATGGTGCCGCTTCTGTTCACACAGGCGATTGTGCTGTTTCAGGACACGTCGCTCGTCTACGTCATCAGTCTCGCGGACTTCTTCCGCATGGCGACGAACATCGGCGACCGCGACGGCACGACCGTCGAAATGGTCCTGTTCGCGGGCGCGTGCTATTTTGTGATCTGCGTGGTGGCGTCGACCCTCGTCAAAAGTCTTCAGAAAAAGGTCGCAAGATGATCTCTATCAAGAATGTTTCGAAGTGGTACGGGCAATTTCAAGTGTTGACCGATTGCACGACCGAAGTGAAGAAGGGCGAGATCGTCGTGGGGTGCGGCCCGTCGGGTTCGGGGCAAATCGACGCTCATTAAAACGGTCAACGGACTCGAGCTGTTTCAGAAAGGTGAGATCACGATCAACGGGCAGTCACTGACGGACAAGAAGACCAATCTGTCGAAGCTGCGTTCGAAGGTCGGCATGGTGTTCCAGCACTTCGAGCGGTCTCCGCATCTCCAAGCAGCCGCCAGCCAGAGACTGGAGGCGCGGGGGGTGCTCAACCACACTCTTAAGCCCAAACCCGCCGACGGCTCGACCCACAGCTATAAGCGC
>JAQFVJ010000428.1 GCA_029439525.1 Caballeronia sp. BR6202001591004 | reverse complement strand
CGCGAGCACAACAAAAATCCGAAGCCGATCAAGTGGAAGTATGACGATCCTTCGCCTCGGATCCGACCAGTGCCAAATCAATCACGCAGTCGACTAGTCCAGCGCGTCCGATTTGCAGAGCTGCGACGTCGCCATCTCCCAGACGGAATCCGGCGCGATGTCGTGAAAGTCCGTTTGCGAACCGGGATGCGTGATCACCGCGACGTCGTTCGCGTCGTATCCGGTGTAGCCGTTGGTCGCGATCTTCCGGTTCATGCAATCGATGGTCCAGCGCTCCATGCCGCTCACCTGAAGCTGACCGTTTTCGACGCGATACGGCGGTTTGCCGTCGAAGCGGATCCAGACCTTCAACATCGGCGCGGCGACGAAGGACACGGCATCGGCATACAGGTCGAATGCATCGGTGGATGCGACGAAGCGCCAGTCGGATGCGAGCGCGGTCTGCGTCGTGAGCGCAGTCAGCGCGAGGCACGTCGATGGCCTGTCCCCATTCGAGCCACGAACGCGCGATTCTTTCCGCCGTGCGCTATCAGGACAATCTCGCGATGCTGCATACGGATGCCGCGCTGCTACCGCGCCGCCGCGTGTGGTCGACGTGGAATTACCTCGGCGCGCGCCTGGCGCGAACGTCGGGGTCACTTGATGCCGAGCGAGCCGGTCTGCGTGAGTTATCTGATCAATCAGCTTCAGCCGCTGCCGTTCGATGCGCCGGTCATCGTCATGCTCAATCCGGCCGATGAGCCCGCGTCTGGCACGGAACTCGGTCGTTATCGCTACGAGCATCCGCTGCTCGATCTCGCCGCCATCGATGCGCAGCAGCGCCTGCCCACGATTCAGGGCGCGCGCCGGATGTGGTTCGCGGGCGCGTGGACCGGCTACGGCTTTCACGAGGACGACCTGAAGTCGGCGCTGGCCGTCGCGCGCGATTTCGGCGTGCGTCCCGCGTGTGCCAAGCTATGACGGGCAGGCGCGCAACTTCTGATCGGCCGCGTGATGCACGAACGTCTGCGGCCCGCGCGGCATCGATTCGAGTATCCGGTGTGCTACGTGTGTTGCGACGTGGCGCAGCTCGACGCGCTCGAATGTGCAATGTGCATGGTTCGCGCATAGATCGCGCGAAGCCGTTCGCGATCTATCGGCGCCATGTCGGTCCGCGCGATGGCAGCGCGCTCGAACCGTGGATGCGCGACCAGCAGCTCGCGCAGGCGCGCATGCCCGCCGATGGCGAGATTCGCCTGCTGACCATTCCGCGCGTGTTCGGCTACGGTTTCAATCCGATCGCGTTCTGGTTCTGTCACGACCGCGCGGGCGCCTTGCGCGCGCTCTACGCCGATGTGCTCAACATCCTCGGCGCGCATCGCGGCTATCTGCTAAGCGCGCCCGATCACGCGCCTATCGACGACGACACCGTGCTCACCTGCTGCAAGACGCTACACGTGTCGCCGTTCTGCGACGTGCGCGGCGATTACGCCTTTCGCGTGCGCCGTCACGACGCGCATCTTTCCGTTGCGATCGATTATCACGACGACGACTTGCTGATCCGCACCGCCATCGGGCTGTGCGCGCGTCCGCTCACCGGCGCGCGCGTGGCGCACGCTCCTGAGTCAGCCGATGTTTGCCGCCGGCGTGATCGTGCGCATCCACTGGCAGGCGCTGCGGCTGTGGATCAAGCGCGTGCCGTTCTTCAGCAAACATCCACCGGGCGAAGCGTCGCCACGACAGCCGCAACCGCGACCGCAGTCTCATACCAACGAATTGAACGATGAGGCTCGACCATGAATCTGCTGCGCTCCTTTTCCGCGCAAGGCGACGTTCCGCTGTCGGCGCGGCTCTTTCTGCAACTGTTGAGGCGCATTAGCTTCGGGCATCTGGTGCTCGTCACGCCCGAGGGCGAGTACTCCGTATTCGGTGCTCCGCTGATGCAGCCGGCCGCGCGCCTGATCATCCGCGACTGGCGCGCCTGCCGCGCGATTCTGTGTGCGGGCGATATTGGCTTCGGCGAAGCGTATCGCAATCAATGGCTCGATACGCCCGATGCCGCCGCCGTTCTGCGCCTCGCCATCCGCACGAAGCGGGGTCGAGCGCACCGTGACGGGCAGCTTCGTCGCGCAGTGCTGGATAACCTGCGGCACCGGCTTCGGCTCAATACGGGCGCCGGCAGCCGCCGCAACATCCACGCGCATTACGACATCGGTAACGATTTCTACGCGCTGTGGCTCGATCGGACGTGGACGTATTCGAGCGCGCTGTTCGAAGGCGACGATACGCTGTTGCTCGAAGCCGCGCAGCAACGCAAATATCAGCGCATCGTCGATACGCTCGGACTACGCGGGGGCAGGTGCGTGCTGGAGATCGGCTGCGGCTGGGGCGGCTTTGCGTGCCATGCCGCGCGGCTCGGCATTCAGGTGCACGCGGTCATGATTCCCGAGGCGCAGCATGCGGCGTTCGCGGTAGAGCGCATCGCGCGCGAGAATCTCGATGCCTTCGCGCACGTCGAGCTGCGCGACTATCGCGACCTGCGCAGCCAGTACGATGCGATCGTCTCCATCGAAATGTTCGAAGCGTTCGGCGAGGGGTTCGGCCGCGATACTTCGCGCCGCTGCGCCGCTGTCTCGCGCCGAACGCAAGGGCGCTGGTGCAGTCGATCACCATCGC
>JAQFVJ010000427.1 GCA_029439525.1 Caballeronia sp. BR6202001591004 | reverse complement strand
CCGCCGTGAAGATAGAGGATCGTAGCTCGCGACGCCGGCGCGCGAAGCCATTCGCCGCGCAACGGCATGTCGGGTCTTTATCGCGGGTCTCGAAACGAAAACTCTTCGGCACCGATGGCGTCCACACTCGGCGCGAAGTGTACGCACGCACCCTTGCGACATCGATGCCGGGTTTCGCAGTCTCGGGACCGAAGCGTGCGTCGCCGCAAGATCCAGCAAGCGAACGCACGTTGCCAGCTCATGCGCCAGTTGGACGGCACGCGAATCTCGCCGGTCGGATTTTCCTGCGTGTGAATGTTAAAAGTACCACTGGCCGGCCATCAGATCGGTGACCTGCGCGTCCGTGAGTGTGGCCTGACCTTTCATCGGACTGGCGAGCGCGCTCTTGTCAATCGGAATTTGGAACTTGGCGTTCTGGCCGACCGGCGCGGGCCCGTGGAAGTGCGCCATCGTGACCGGGCCGGAGAGTTCCGCGTATATCGCGGTCCGCGCGAGGATGCGGGTGTCGGTATTGAAAGTGGCGTCGAGTTCGCCGTGACCCTTGCTTACGCGCGGCGGAACTTCGCTCGAAGGCTGGAGATTGGCCTTGAGTGTGGCGGTGTCTGCGAACGAAGCCGTCGATGCCGACAGTATCGCAATCGCGATGGCTGCTGCCCAGTGAAATCGTGCTCTGCGTAGCGGGATCATTGTTGCTCTCCGTTTTGATCCGTTGAATGATCGGTGCTGTTTCGGTTGTGGATGCTTGAAATGCGAGAAGGACGCCTTGCGGCGCCCTTCTCTTGCTACCTAACTGCTAGCTTCTGCGTACAACGCAGACCACTTTAGAAGCGGTGACGGATACCCGTGTTCACGAGGACCTGACGACTGCTCGACGACGGACCAAATGCGCCATTGTTGTTGGCGATAGCGGCATACGGAGCAGCGGCATCGCCGCTTGCCGAACCGATCTATATCACGGCTTCGACGTGGAAGTCGGTGCGCTTCGACAAAGCATAGTCAGCCTGCAGACTGAACTGATGGAACTTGTACTTCTCCGACGAAGCGCCAAAGACGGACGCCTTCTCTTGCGAATACGTGTAAGCTGCACCCAGAGCCAGAGCCGGCGTGGCCAGGTATAATGCGCATTCACTTCGTAGTTATTGATCACGTTCGACGAATCGAAGGCGTTGTTGTTGATGTGGCTTTGCGCCCACACCGCACCGAACGTCATTGCGTCGACTGCATAGCTCGCGCCTGCACCGAAGGTGCGCTGACGATCGACAACGACCGGCGACAAGCCAGTGAACTGTTCGCCGGTAATCGCGTCCTTATCCTGCTCATTGACACCATTGCCCTGCATAATAAGTACCTAGCTTGAACGGGCCGTTTAACTAGCGCCGGCGCTATACGCACGGTTGTTCGCGAAGCCGGTATCGTTCGAGAAACCATACAGGCCGCTGAACGTGAAGCCAGCGTAGTTGTTGCTCTGGTACTTGACCGCGTTGGCGATGCTAAAGTCGCTATTCAGGTTGTCGTTGCCAGCAACGTGACCGAAGTACGTGCTGCCCCAAGTGCCAGCCGCGCTCAGCGGGCCGAGATAGTCGACAACGGAGTCATACTGACGACCCAGCGTCACGGTACCGAAGTCCGACGACAGGCCGACGAATGCCTGACGACCGAACAGGCCGTTGTCTGCCTGACCGTTGCCAAGGGTGAAGCCGCTTTCCAACGTGAAGATCCCTTTCATGCCGCCGCCGAGATCCTCAGCGCCGCGCAAGCCCCAACGGCTCTCTTGCAGATTGCCGCTGGTCAGAGCGTGCAGGTTGCTCTTCTTCGGGCCGCCGTCCACGTTGCCTGTCGCGACGTTGTTCACGAACGTCAGGCTCGTATCAACCAAACCATACAGCGTGACGCTGCTTTGTGCGCTTGCACCCGTCGCGAACGATGCGGCGAGGGTTGCCACTGCCGCTACGATAAGATTCTTTTTCATGGGTGTTCCTTTGAATGAGTCGAGGACTCGGTGATTGCTTCACCCGGCGCCATTGCATGTCTGGGATCCGTTGCCCCGGTGTATGCCTCGCACCGTTATTCTGCAGCCGAAAGTTTAGGACCCGGCTTTTTGCAAGAAAGTCCAAAAATCTTTTTGAAGAAATCGAAAGATCGAATTTTAATATGAGTTAAAGCTAAAAACTCTTAACAAAATGAAGAAAGGGCTGTTAACCCTCGACGAATGCTGTTAACCTGCTCATTGTTTCGACGACGAAAGGGACATGGCTAACCCTATATTCGACGAACTTTGGGCACTTATCGAACCGTTG
>JAQFVJ010000426.1 GCA_029439525.1 Caballeronia sp. BR6202001591004 | reverse complement strand
CAGCCCTTTCTTCATTTGGTTAAGGGTTCTTAACCTGCTCGCAGTCGCTCTTACCACGGCATCGGGCGCTGCGCATGCGCAGAGTTCGGTGACGCTGTTCGGCGTCATCGACGAGGGTCTGACTTATATGAGCAACCTAGCGAGCAACGCAGGCGGTCCCAATCAATGGGCGATGGCGAGTGGCATGCGGCAAGGCAGTCGCTGGGGATTGCGCGGCGCGGAGGATCTGGGCGACGGCACAAAGGCGATCTTCTTGTTCGAAAGCGACTTCGATGCGAGCAACGGCAAGTTGACGCAAGGCGGTCTGGAGTTCGGACGCCGCGTGTATGTCGGTCTGTCGGACAAGCGCCTCGGTACGGTGACGATGGGTCGTCAATATGACATGGTGGTCGATTACCCCGGCGTGTACTCAGATCGCGCGTTCGGCGGCGGTTATGTGGCCTCGCATCCGTGCGATATCCGACAACCTCAACAACGGTTACCGCACCAACAACTCGATCAAGTACGAAAGCCCGAACTGGTCGGGCTTCCACTTCGGCAGCATGTATGGCTTGGGCGTCGTCCTCGCGATGATTGAATCGGCCGGCGCGCGTTGAACACGTGTCGGATGCGCTGCGAAGCCTGGGGACAATCGTAGAGATTCTTCGACGATACAGAGTTGCATAATAAATACCTTATGCCTAACATAGAAGCCTGTTGTTGCGCCGCTAAAAACTTTTATTTCGCTAAAAGGAAGCGGGCCTGATTTGCGCCACCGTCGGGCTACTCGACTCGGGCGTCGTGCTCGATCGCTCGACGCCCGAGTCGTTCACCGGTTCACCGCCCTCGAAAAGGCCTCGCAGAGAAAGTGCCGGGCTGCATGGAGTGCTATGTCGTCCACCGGCGAATTCGATTTCTTCATGCTGTCCGCACGCGCGACAGCGAGAGCTTCAACCGCCTGCATGCGGAGAAGCTGCTCTATCTTCCGGGCGCGCGGCAGATTCGCACCTTCGTCGTATTGCGCGAGATTCTGTGGACGAAGGCGTTTCCCGTTTGAGCTTAATGCGAATGCCGGGGCACGTCCGCGCCGCGACAGCCGACAAGGAAATCGAAATCGCAGCCCTGGTCTGCTTGCAGCACATGCTCGACATAGAGCTTGCGATAACCGCTGCGATCCTCGGGAATTTCGCGCTGCGCCGCTTTCCACGCATCGAGGCGCGACTGTATTTCCTTATCGCTGATATCGATGCGCAGCACGCCCGCGAAGGCATCGAGTTCGATCCAGTCGCCGTCCTGCACGATCGCAAGTGGACCGCCCGCGCGCGCTTCCGGCGCGACGTGCAACACCACCGTGCCATACGCCGTGCCGCTCATGCGCGCATCCGACACGCGCACCATATCCGTTACGCCCTGTTCGAGCAGATTTGGCGGCAGTTCCATATTGCCGACTTCGGCCATGCCCGGATAACCCTTCGGCCCACAGTTTTTCATCATGAACGCCGAGTTTTTCGTGACATCGAGTTCGGGATCGGCGATGTGCTGTTTATAGTCTTCGAAATTTTCGAACACGATCGCGCGTCCGCGATGCTTGAGCAATGATGCCGTCGCAGCGGAAGGCTTGAGCACCGCGCCGTTCGGCGCGAGATTGCCGCGCAGCACGCACAGGCCACCATCCTTCACGAGCGGATTGTCGAGCGGACGAATCACTTCCGCGTTGTACAGCGGCGCGTCCTTGACGTTCTCCCAGATCGTGCGGCCGTTCGCTGTGAGCGCGTCGGGATGCGGCAGCAAATTCGCTTCACCAAGTCGACGCAGCACCGCAGGCAAACCGCCCGCATAATAGAACTCCTCTATCAGAAAGCGTCCTGACGGCTGAAGATCGACGAGCATCGGCATGCCGCGTCCGATGCTCGTCCAGTCGTCCAGTTGCAGTTCCACGTCGATGCGCTCCGCGATCGCCTTCAAATGAATCGCCGCATTGGTCGACCCGCCGATGGCCGCGTTCGCGCGGATCGCGTTCTCGAAGGGTTCGCGCGTAAGCAGCTTGGACAAACGCAAATCTTCGAGCGCCATCTCGACGATGCGCATACCCGACAGATGCACGAGCACATAGCGCCGCGAATCGGCAGCGGGAATCGCGGCGTTATGCGGCAGCGACACGCCGAGCGCTTCGGCCATGCACGCCATCGTCGAGGCGGCGCCCATCGTGTTGCAGGTGCCCACCGAGCGCGACATGCCGGCTTCCGCCGACATGAACTCGTGAATCGAAATCTTGCCGGCCTTCACCTGTTCGCTGAGTTGCCATATGACCCGTGCCCGAGCCGATGTCGGGTCCTTCGTGCTTGCCGTTGAGCATCGGGCCGCCGGTGACGACGATCGCGGGCACATCGCAGCTTGCGGCGCCCATCAACAGCGCGGGCGTGGTCTTGTCGCAACCGGTCAGCAGCACGACGGCATCGACGGGATTGCCGCGGATCGCTTCTTCCACGTCCATGCTGGCGAGATTGCGCGTGAACATCGCCGTGGGGCGCAGGTTCGATTCGCCGTTCGAAAACACCGGAAACTCGACGGGAAAACCGCCCGCTTCGTACACGCCGCGCTTGACGTGTTCGGCGATCTTGCGGAAATGCGAGTTGCACGGCGTTAGTTCGGACAACGTATTACATATGCCGATGATCGGCTTGCCTTCGAACTCGTGATCCGGAATGCCCTGATTCTTCATCCAGCTTCGGTACATGAAACCGTTCTTGTCCGCTGTGCCGAACCAGGCAGCCGAACGAAGCTTGCGCTTGGGCGTTGTCATGGCCTTGACCCACTTTTTAA
>JAQFVJ010000425.1 GCA_029439525.1 Caballeronia sp. BR6202001591004 | reverse complement strand
GGTTCGATAAGTGCCCAAAGTTCGTCGAATATAGGGTAGCCATGTCCCTTTCGTCGTCGAAACAATGAGTAGGTTAACAGCATTCATCGAAGGTTATAACGGCCTTTTTCTTCATTTTGTTAAGGGTTCTTACACGCAACATCCACCGCCACCCCACGCGGCTCATCGAGATCATTAGCGATAACCGTCACACCGCACTTCGAAAAGCTGCATACACCGTGCGCCCCACACTTGGTATAAAGTGAACCATCAGACCCCGCCGTAAGCAGATCAGTCGCTTCGACATTCACAAAAGTCTCACCAGCCACCACAGGCGCATCAGCAGTCCGCGCCGCGAGTAAGTCCACCTTCACGATACGATTCGCCGCCTGATCGCTGATGTGTACAGCGTATCCCGACCAGCGCGAGTCCCACCGGCTTGCCGAGCCCTATAACGAGTTTCGATCACACTGCCCGGCGTCTTGCCACGGGTAATCATGCTCACGCCGCCCGTGGCCGGCGCGCTGCCTTCCTTCGAAAACCAGCTCGACAAAAACGTACCGCCATCGAGCACGAGCAGCCCCAAACGCCTCCGCGAAGGATTCGTATCCGACGCCAACGCAACCTGACCATTTGGCGCGACATCGAACACCGCGCTCGACGTACCGAAGCCGAAGCGTTCGACCAGCCAATGCCCATTCGGCGCGAACGCAATCTCGCTCAGGCTCGTGCGTTCGCCCTCTGCGGCAGGCACACGCGCGAACAGCGAAAAAACCGGCAACGCATCCGCGATGTCATGCGTCTGCAAAATACCGTTAGTCTTGTCGTCAGTAACGAACACCGCCCCGTCCGATTCGCGGATTTCGATGCCGTTCGGCGCGCCGGCAACCGGCACCTTCAGTGGCAGCGCGCTCACGCTGCTTCCCGGCCCCGACGTGCACGCGCCCGTCAACAGGGCAGCGGCGGTCCAGCATGCCGTCAGATAGGTAAAACGCCCGCTCATACCGTTCTCCAGAAACGTTGATAACGCAGGATCGAATGTCAATCATGCCGCGAAACGGATAGCATCGCGCGCGGCATCGAAGCGGCGGATCGCTCCAGCGTAGCGTTCGTCGAGCGCCTTATGCAACGCTTTCGCGGCCGTGCCGCCCTGAATCGCCAGTTCGACGGCGGCGTGATGAATCTCCAGATCGCTGACGTGATAGCGGTCGAGATCCGCGAACTTCGGCACCAGCTTGCGCAGTTCGCCCGTCGACAGGCAGGTGCAGATGATCGAGCAGTGCAAATGCGAATCCAGTTCCGACAGACGCGCGCGCTTGCGTCCCACCGTGCGCACTTCGGCCTGGCTCGGCTGGCAGCATCCGTCCGAATGGCGTGCCCGGGCCGCATCCCCCGAAAGGCTGCGTGCTGGTGCGGGCAAGTTGAAACGGCAGGGTCTGCATCGTCACCTCGTGTCGATCGGCGCGTTCGCGGCGAACCTGAACCCGCGCGGCGCCGCGACGGGCGCGAACGGCGGGGAGCTCGCCCGATTACTCGTTCGTAATATACTACCGAATATAGCGATGACGAAAAACAGGCATGGACCGTCCCGCGCCCGCAACGCCTTGCGCGGCGCGGCTCGCGCACAGAGCGTATGCTACGACTTCGGCGCGGCCGGCGCGGCTTGCAAGGGATGACACATCCGGTGACGCGCCCGCGAGAACACGACGCCGGCCGTCGCACGCCTTTCCAACTCAGGGCATCGCTCACAACGAGAATCCGAATGGCCAGGGTCGAAGTCAAGGTTCCGCAGCTTTCCGAATCCGTCACCGAGGCGACGCTGTTGCCCTGGAAGAAGAAAGCCGGCGATGCCGTGACGGCAGACGAAATCCTCATCGAGCTGGAAACCGACAAGATGGTGCTCGAAGTGCCGGCGCCCGCATCGGGCGTGCTCAAGGCGATCGTCAAAAAGGAAGGCGACGTCGTGCACGCGGACGAAGTGCTCGCGGCCATCGATACCGAGGCGAAGGCG
>JAQFVJ010000424.1 GCA_029439525.1 Caballeronia sp. BR6202001591004 | reverse complement strand
ATCGGCATAGTCAGCCGTGTCCGTCTGGAAGTGTTCGAGGACGATCGTTAACAGATCCTCGCGGGCGAATCCCGCGGCGACTTTATCGGAATCGGGCGCGACTGCGACGGGATTCGAGTTATAGACGATCAGCGCTTCGATCTTCGGGCCAAAGCGTTTGTCCTCGTGATGCAGCAGCGCATTACCGATCGCGTTCATGTTAATCGTGCGTGGCAGCTTCGATGGCCAGCCCGGCAGCAGATCCGGACGCTCGAGCGCACTGTGATCGAGCGGCGCCCAGCCTGACGAGGACAGCAGCAGTCCGCCCGCGCGCCCGTCAGCGAAGGAAAACAGTCGATGGCGCGTGTCGCGTTTCCGCCGCCGCGCAAATCGTGCGATCCAGCCGCGCCGCGCCGAGCACATTGCAGAATCGCGCCGCGATGCTTTTATCCTGAACCAGACCCATCGTGCCGGCGTAGCTGTATGGCAGGATCGCCTCGGACGCACGTCGTGCAATCGTTTTGAGTCGCTCGGCGGCGATATTCAGTGCTTCGTCCCATCCATCCGATCGGCTCGAAACGACCCGCGCCTTTCGACCGACACGCCGTAGCGGCGTCAACAGCCGGTCTTTGTGATGAGTGCGTTCGGCGTATCGCGTGACCTTCGTGCACAGCACGCCTTGCGTCGGCGGGGGGTGATCGGGATCGCAGCTGATCTTGACCGCCTTTTCCTCCTTGACCGTGACGCGCATCGCGCGCGCATGTATCGGGGCAATCGTGCGGGCATACGGCGCGGGCGAACTCAGCGGGAGCGTTCATGTAAAGACCGGTAAATCCAGATTATTGCGGGAGATGACGGAATTCTATTACGGGCGCTGTGCGATCAACCGCCCGATCTATTAAATAGTGGCGGCGTAGAATGGGAATGACCGACGCATCGTCATACGCGTCCTCCGAATTCAAACGTGAGAGCAGTTCAAATGAATCTGATCCCGGAAATCGAAGCATCACATGACGAAATCAAAACTCTTCGATGAACGGATCCATGCGCATCCCGAGTTGCGCTATGAGGAGGTCGGCACGGCAAAAGCTAGTCGTGGAAAGTCTGGAGCGCTGGGGTATCCCCGTCGTGCATCGTGGATTGGGCAAGACGGGCGTGGTCGGTGTGCTCAAACGCGGCTCGAGCGATCGCGCCATTGGGTTACGCGCCGATATGGATGCGTCCCGATTCAGGAAATCAACACGTTAGAGCATCGTTCGACCCATGCCGGGCGTATGCATGCGTGCGGCCACGACGGACACACCGCGATGCTGCTCGGCACGGCCAAGCATCTGGCCGAGCACGGCAAATTCGATGGCACCGTGGTGTTCATCTTCCAGCCGGCTGAGGAAGGCGGCGCTGGCGCCAAGGCAATGATCGCGGACGGGCTCTTCGACCGCTTCCCCGTCGATGCGGTGTTCGGCATCCACAATTGGCCGGGAATGCAGGCCGGGCACTTCGGCGTGACGACGGGGCCGATCATGGGTCGAGCAACGAGTTTCGCATCACCGTCCGCGAGACGGGATCGCACGCGGCTTTGCCGCACAACGGACGTAATCCAGTTTTCACGACTGTGCAGATCGCGAACGGTTTGCAGAGCATCATCACGCGCAACAAGAAGCCGATCGAGACTGCGGTACTATCGATCATGCAGATTCATGCAGGCAAAGCGGCCAATGTCGTGCCGGATCAGGCTTGGCTTGGCGGTACGGTTCGAACGTTTACGGTCAGCGCTCGATTGGATCGAAGAGCGTATGCGGAAGATCGTCGAAGCGACTGCTGCCGCTTACGACTGCGAAGTCGACGTGTATTTTCATCGCAATTATCCGCCGACGATCAATTGCCCTGAGCAGGCTGCGTTTGCGGCTGAAGTGATGGCGGAAGTCGTTGGCAAGGGTAACGTCGACAGTTCCGTCGAACCGACGAGGGGCGCGGAGGATTTCTCGTTCATGCTACTGGAGAAGTCGGGTTGCTATGCGTTTCTCGGGAACGGCGATGGAGGACATCGCGAGCATGGGCACGGCGCAGGGCCTTGCATGTTTCATAACGCCAGCTAGGATTTCAACGACGAATTGCTATCGATCGGATCGTCGTATTGGGTACGACTGACGGGAGTGCTTTGGGTCACGTTGATTGGTTTTTTGCGCGATCAGAATCAATTTTTCGATCGCGCTTTTTCGTAAGCCCCAAACGCAAAAACCCCACCTTTGAGGGGTGGGGTTTTTGAGTGAGGCATGAGGAGCCTGACGATTACCTACTTTCACACGGGTGATCCGCACTATCATCGGCGTGGAGTCGTTTCACGGTCCTGTTCGGGATGGGAAGGGGTGGTACCAACTCGCTATGGTCATCAGGCATGGACTTGTTGCTGTGTCGTCGTTTGACGCTACAGCCAATCTGGAAAGAAGTAGTTCTGGTAGTGACTGGTATAGGCACAGTCGCGTAACTCAACCAGCGACGCTCCTGAGGAGTCAAACACACTGGTTATAGGATCAAGCCTTACGGGCAATTAGTATCAGTTAGCTCAATGCATTACTGCACTTACACACCTGACCTATCAACGTCCTGGTCTGGAACGACCCTTCAAAGGGATCAAGTCCCCGGGATATCTCATCTTAAGGCGAGTTTCCCGCTTAGATGCTTTCAGCGGTTATCTCTTCCGAACATAGCTACCCGGCGATGCGACTGGCGTCACAACCGGTACACCAGAGGTTCGTCCACTCCGGTCCTCTCGTACTAGGAGCAGCCCCCTTCAAATATCCAACGCCCACGGCAGATAGGGACCAAACTGTCTCACGACGTTTTAAACCCAGCTCACGTACCTCTTTAAATGGCGAACAGCCATACCCTTGGGACCGGCTACAGCCCCAGGATGAGATGAGCCGACATCGAGGTGCCAAACACCGCCGTCGATATGAACTCTTGGGCGGTATCAGCCTGTTATCCCCAGAGTACCTTTTATCCGTTGAGCGATGGCCCTTCCATACAGAACCACCGGATCACTATGACCTGCTTTCGCACCTGCTCGACTTGTCGGTCTCGCAGTTAAGCACGCTTATGCCATTGCACTATCAGCACGATTTCCGACCGTACCTAGCGTACCTTGGTACTCCTCCGTTACGCTT
>JAQFVJ010000423.1 GCA_029439525.1 Caballeronia sp. BR6202001591004 | reverse complement strand
GATGATCGCGACGACGAGCACGGGCAGGGCGGCGTCGAAATCGGCATCGGCGAATACGATTTGCGGCGACTTGCCGCCCAGTTCCAGCGTGACCGGCACGTACGTGATTGTCCGCCGCCATCTTGGTAACGGCGGCGCCCGTCGCGGGCGAGCCAGTAAACGAGATGTGATCGATGCCCGGATGACGCGAGGAGATCAGCATCGACAGCCGCGCGAAAATGCGGCGGCGCTCATCGCGCCCCATGCGCCGTCGTACGCGGCGCGCGCGGCGGACACGACGCGGTCGATGTCGGCGGGCGTGCCGCGCGCGATCTGCGCGAAGATCTGGCCGTCGGAGGGATCGACCACGGGAATGGTCTCGCTGTTCGAGGCCACGACCCACTGGTTGTCGATGAAATGCTTTGCGTTTTCCATGCACGTCTCCTGTATTCGTGTGACCACGTTCGTGATGCCGATGGAATCTGCCGCGTCGGGCGCGTTTCGGTCGCTTATCGCGCCAATGGGTGCGGCGGGGCGGAAAGCTCGATTGGCTATAATGCCTGAGTATCGTAATACGCTATCGAAACGGCATCGAACGGATATCATGTTTCGCTGGCATCGCACCGATTCCGGAACTCAACTTTTCCAAAGAGAGCGCTCATGAGCTTCAATAACGTACCTCCCGGCAAGGATCTTCCGCAGGACTTCAACGTCATCATCGAAATTCCCGCGCAGAGCGATCCGGTCAAATACGAAGCGGACAAGGACATGGGCCTGCTCGTGGTCGATCGCTTCATCGGCACCGGCATGCGCTATCCGGCCAACTACGGCTTCATTCCGCAGACGCTCTCGGGCGACGGCGATCCGGTCGACGTGCTCGTCATTACGCCGTTCCCGCTGGTGGCGGGCTCGGTCGTGCGTTCGCGTGCAGTCGGCATGCTCAAGATGACCGATGAATCCGGCGTCGACGCGAAGCTGATCGCGGTGCCGCACGACAAGATCTGCCCGATGACGGCGAACATCAAGTCGATCGACGACGTGCCGGCGCATCTGAAGGATCAGATCAAGCATTTCTTCGAGAACTACAAGGCGCTCGAAAAGGGCAAGTGGGTGAAGGTCGAAGGCTGGGATGGCATCGACGCGGCTCACAAGGAAATTTCGGAAGGCGCGGCGAATTTCAAGAAGTAAGCGCGTTTTTGCTTTTGTTTTGCTGAACGCTGTTGCAGCGTTTGATGTTACGGCGTTTTTTTTATTCTTCTTCCGTCTCTTGCTCGGGGTCTGTTTGAGGCATTAGGGATTCGAGCTTTCTGACGCCTGAGATCAACTCATGTTTTTGCTGCACGCTCAGGCGTTTTACGCGATATTCGGCGCGTAATGCCTCCGATCTTCCCGATAGTTCGAACGATGCCATCACGCGCAGTGGCTTGCGGGATCGCGTGTTGTGCGCCCTTGCCGCATGCGTGAGCGTCGAAGCGCGCTTCGACGTCCGTCGCGATGCCGGTGTATAGGCTGCCGTCGGCGCATTCGATCAGGTAGAGAGGTACCAGGGCATTTCTTTTTCTTTCGTAGCTGGGGCAGGTTTGTTCGTGCTGGGCGGCATTATCGCTGGTTTTGGTTTTCGTGCAAAGCGCTTCTGGCAAAGCGCTTCTGTTATCGGTTCTTCTTTATTGCAGTAGGCGCCTCCCCGGCGCGGGGGTTACTTTCTTTGCAGCAGCAAAGAAAGTAACCAAAGAAAGTCAGTATGATTTTCCGTGAGGCGGAGGCTGGCCTGACGTGGGGTGTTCAACGCGGGTTAGCATCTCTGCCAGAGCCGCATGGGTGGGCTGGGCGACACCTCGGCAACTTCCCGCGGAGGCCAGCGTGGACCACAATAGCAGGGTATACGTC
>JAQFVJ010000422.1 GCA_029439525.1 Caballeronia sp. BR6202001591004 | reverse complement strand
CTGGACCGACATACATCGTTTTTCCCCCTTTCTTCGCCGATAAGTCTTTGTTTTGCAGTGGTTTGGTTTATACGACAAATCATGTACGCTCGGCATCCGTTATAAGCGAAAATCGCTATCTAGCGGCAACCCCCAAAGCTCTCACCATTCTGCTGAACCAGCAAACTCGGCGATAAAGGTGAGAATTTTTGGCGCGATATATCCCATTTCCGTGCCGTTCTAACTATTCACTTTCATTACAATTCGCGCCCATCTGCCAAATTTCCGCTTGTGGTGTGCGTGGAAGCTTCCTCTTAGGACAACAACTCTCGCCTCTAATGTCTTGTGATTGGTCGGCACGATCGTGGTCACGACGCATCACCTGCTTGGCATCTCTAATCTCTGTATGGACCGTGTTATTCACCGAAACGCGACAGCAACTCTCACCTTCTAGCCGTTCTTTCAAAAGAATCTCAATTTGCACTACGCTTTTTCGCGCGTGCGACGATCTACCCGTTTGCTTGCATTTACATAGAAACAGCGAACTAACCTTACAAACAAGTGGCCGACGTCTTTAACTAAATCAACGATTTGAAAAGTAAACGTGAGAGTTGATGGCGTTCAGGTGAGAATTACTGTCCTACTAAGGTGAAGGATGATGTCGCGAAAGGGAGAGACGCAGGGGCAAAGGTGAGACATCGATGCGAACGGCCAGGAAAGGTGAGATTTGCTGTTAAAACAAGCGGCTGACTCCAAGCTAACTGTGGGTTACGCTGCGTTTGAGTTTAGCCAGAAGTGAGATTTAATGTCGCTGAGGTGAGAGTCTATGTCGGCCCAAGCCTCAAGGTGAGAGAGTCTCTTCGCTATCTCACCTTCCTATGCTAAAGTCTGCCGAAATATTCCAGACAACCGCGACAGCCATGGCAACCAGTGTTGAGAGAAGGGTGACTCCGCTCCAATACGCGCTCGATTTGTTCGTCGAGAACGCGCCCGTCAAGACACCCATCGACGCTGTCGTCTCGCCGAAAGACATCGGCTATCAGAAGAACAGCGTCTTCGCCCGCATCATCGGACTCGGCTTGTCGGCGCGGCGGTTCGTCGATGCCGCTTACTTTATCGTCGCGCAAGATCCGGAAACATCGGACACCTACGAAGTTTCCCTGAACTTCTTCAAATGGCTCATGCGCTATGAGAGTCACAACAAGAAGCATTTCTCGAACGTTGTGCGCAGCGTGAAATCTGCGATGCTCGAAGTGACCAGCGGTCCGGTCGTGTCGGTCGATGCCAAAGGCCGCTTGATCGACGACCGGCCGGATGCGAGCGAGGCCGACGAGCACGACGACCACATGCTGGAAGAGGAGGTCGGCGGCTACGTCTCCGTAAGCGACGACGAAGGCGATTGGCTCGAACTCATCGGCCGCGTGAGCGTACGCAACGGCCGTATCCGTTTTCGCGTGCCGCTCGAATTACAGCGGCTCATCAAGGATCCGGAAAACTCGTACTGGACGAGTCTGCTCGTCACATCGAAGTTCAAGCTCATCTACGCGCGCGCCATCTACGATCACGTGCTGCCGGAAGTGCCGCATGAGCGCACCGACTGGATTCCGCTCGATCTGATTCGCAGCCTGCCCGGCAAGTCGTGGGCGAACTTCGCCGAGTTCAAATACTTCAAGCGCGATTGTCTCGAACCGGCGATCAAGCATATCAACGAGCTTTCCGACATCCAAATCTCCTACGAGACGCGCGCGGGCACGCCGGGTTCGCGCAAGAAGGATCAGATCCGCTTCAAACTCAAGCGTCGCGAAGAGGCCGCCGCGGCCGACGCCGACATGCTCTCGTCCGCATCGCTCTATCTGACGCTGTACAAGGAGTTCGGACTGTCGGACAAGCAGTTCGCGCAGATCCGCGAGAATCGCGAAACATGGACCGATTCGCGTATCGAACAGGCCATCGACTACGTGCGCTGGCGCATTTCAAAAGGCGACGATATCCGCCGGGCGTCGAGCTATCTGATGAAGTCGCTCGCTGAAAACTATCGCGTCGCCGAAGCCGACAAGCAGGTTTCCTTGCTGCAGACGCAGCGCATCGAGAAGGCCGCGGCGAAGGACGACGAGCAGAACGCGAAGAAGGGAGCGGTAGCCGCAAGCATCGCTGCTGCCGAGGCCGCAGCCGATCAGCGTCGACATGAGGAAGTGCACGCGGCGCGCGATTATTTCGCCACGGTCGACAAGAAGATTCAGGAGGAGCTCGTCCGTCGCTTCGTCGCGTCGAGCACGATCGGGCAGCGCGCGATCGTGCGGCAAGGCCCCAAGGCGGCCGACATCGACGAGCGCAACATCATGACGTGGCCGAGCGTCGCCTGCACGTTCGCCTCATTCGTCGCGGCCGAGTTGCGCAAGGCTGCGCGCAAGAGCTGTTGAATCGATGACGACCGCCATACCCTTCACACGCCTGAACAAAGGAGACGACGCGCTGCCCACGCTCGTCTGCATTCCGGGCACCATGTGCAGCCCGCAAGTTTTCGCGGCGTGCGCGGCGGCGAGCGGCATGAACGCGATCGCGCTGCACTGGATGGATACCGCGGGACCGCACGATCTCGACAGCATCGCGGCGCGCATCGTCGCGTCGATCGCCTCGATCGCGGATATGCCGCGCGTGATGCTCGTCGGGCACTCGCTGGGAACGCCGCTCGCCATGCTGACGGCATTGCGCGAATGGCAGGGCGGTGCGTGGCGAATCGAAGGACTCGTGCTGTCGAATAGCGGCGCGAACACACGCGGCCACGGTGACGTTGATGCATTGGTCGCGCATATCCATCGCGCCTCGACAAGCAGGCCGCGATCGACGCGATACGCAGCCAGCAGGCGACCGATCTGCTTGCCGTGTTCGGCCCGCTGTCGTGCCCGACCGCCGTCGTTCATGGCAAGCACGATGCCGCGTGCACCATTGAACATGCGCGCGAGTTGTCGAGCGCGATAACCGGCGCGCGATTGCATGTGCTCGACACGGGCCACACGTCGTGCGCGGAAGACCCCAAGGCGTTCGCGTCGATTCTGCGCGAAGTGGCTGCGCAATGCGTTTGCTGAAAAGACAACGAGCGGCGCCAGACTGAGTCCGTGCTGCTCGGCTTATGCTGCAACCGGTGCTACAGCGTCACCGGCAAAGCGCATTACATCGGGTGACTTTGCAGGAAGTTCTTGTACGCCCAGTACGCCGCCTTCTGCGTGACGCTGTCGCCCTGAAGCAGACCGTAATCGCCTTCGTCATCGTCGTACAGTTCGAACGCCTGGATCGACTGGATGTTGTACTTCGACGCAACGTTCACGTACTGCTTGCTGCATCATCAGGCTACCGGTCAGATAAGACGCGATCGACGATAGCAAACCGTAGTCCGGACGCACGCCGAACTCGTTGATCCAGATCGGCTTGCCCATCTAATTGAGCGTAGCGAGCACATCGTGGCAACCGGTGCCGCCGCATGCGTAGATGATGTCGCCTTCGTTCGAATACCAGTGCCACGAGGTGATGTCCCAGTTCACGGTTGGATGACCCCACGTGCCGTCGGGCTGCGAGCCGTCCGCGAGCATCTGGAAGAACGCGGTATGCAGCCACGTGCCGCCGAGCAAAATCTTGGCCAAGCCGTTCACCGATTTCACGCCCGCGATCATGCCGCGGATCGCGCCGCGCGCGAGGCCGTACATCCAGCTATTGTACGGCCACCAGAGCACGCCGTCGACGTTGCCGTTGAGCGTCTTCGCTTCCAGTTCGTTGCCGGTTTCGAGACGTACTTATAGCTGTTCGCCGTCTGCTGGCCGAGCTGATAGCCCGCGTCGTAGGCGTCCTGCTCGCTATTGTAGTTGAGGCTCATCAGCATGACGGAGTACACGGTGACGCCGCCGTCAGCCATTGTCTTCGCGATGTTGCCCAGCATATTGGCCGACGCCTGGTTGTACATGTCGTTACGGTAGATGAGCGCGCCTAGGTCCTGCAATTGCGCGAGCTGCTTCTACGCGCCCATGGCGTCATACGCGCCGCCGTTGGTCTTGTGGCCGTTCAAGCCGTAGAAGATCGAACCGTTGTTCGCCGCCTTGGCGGTCGATTTCGGCGTCGCGCTCTTGCCGGTGGCCGCGTCGACGGCGCCCGTCGCTGCTGCCGCCGCATGCCGCGAGCATCAGGCTCGTCACCACGGCTGCGGCGATCGCCATCACCTTGCGC
>JAQFVJ010000421.1 GCA_029439525.1 Caballeronia sp. BR6202001591004 | reverse complement strand
CCCAACGGGTTTTACCCAATCCGCTACCGTGAGGCTGACCGCGCCGAGCAATTTCTGTCGCAATGCCTGCTGCATGCAACGAACGTCGATGTTTGTCGTGGTTCTTAGCCGACGTTTTGTTAAGGGTTCTTAGCCGACGAATAGTTCATCTGTCCGGCGTTGCCGTTGAGCGCCGACACCGACGGAATGTTCACGATCTTGCGACACACCCTCGCGGCCTTCCGCGGCATCGGCATCGGCAGCGGCCAGCGCCTTCACGTGCGGATAGGTGGCGCGCAGGATGCGAAACGGCGCGGTCATGTGGCAATCGATAATGGCAGTACCACTGCTCGTCGGTCATCTTCTGGATCACGTCATTCCACGTGTAGTCCGCGTTGTTGACGATGATGTCGATGCCCTTGTACGTGCTCATCGCCGTGTTGATGAAGCGGTCCATGAAGTCGGGCACCGTCACGTTGCCGACGCAGGCCACTGCGTCCGTGCCTTGCTTGCGCAGCGCTTCGACCGTTTCGGGTGCCGGATCGGCATCGAGATCGTTCACGACGATCCGCGCGCCTTCGCTGGCGAGCTTCTCCACGATCGCGCGGCCGATGCCGCGCCCCGAGCCGGTAACCAGAGCCACTTTGCCGTCGAGCTTACCCATATTGCTATCTCCTGGTTTCGATTGATGCGTAGTGTTTAAAAGCCAATCAAAGCACGATCACGGCATCGCCGATGACGCGCGCTTCGCCATACTGGTTCGCGGTCTGGATTTCCAGCCGCACGCGGCGCTCGCCGTCGGCTTCGAATTTTTCAGCGACGCGCCCCGTGCACGAGATCCGGTGTCCGAGATGCGTGATGCCGACGAAGCGCACGCCAAACTGCCACAACTGCCGCTGATCGACCCACGAAGTCAGCAGGCGTCCGAGCCAGGCCATCGATAACATGCCGTGCGCGAACACGTCCGTCATGCCCGCCCGGCGTGCGAGCGCGACGTCGATGTCGATATGCACGGAGTTATGATCGCCGGATGCGCCCGCGAACAGGGCCACCGTGGTGCGGTCGACGGGCGGCAGGGTGAGCGTCGGCAGGGTGTCGCCCAGGTTGATGGTGTCGAAATTCACAGTGCGCGTTGACGTTCTCCGTTAGCCGTTGCGCTGCACGATCACGCTGCGCAGGTCGGCGACGTGCTCGCCTTTCTGGTTCGTCACGCGCGTTTCGCACACCACGAAGTCGAGCGCGCTGCCTTTCTTGTCATAGATGTCCGCGATCCGACTCTCGAACAGTATCACCCGCATACGCGAGACGGTGATACGTGAACGACTGCTCGCCGCGCAAAATCCACGTGACGACGATGCCGACTTCATCGCACCACGACGTATCCGGCTGCTGGAACTCGAGCGAGAAGAGGAAGGTCGGCGGCAGCGGAAGATCGCGATGGCCGGCGTCACGCGCCGCGGCGGCGTCGAAATAGACGGGATTGGTCTCGCCCGTCGCCTTCGCGAAGAAGCGCAACTGGCCGGTCTCGGCCGTGACGCGAAACGGCGGCAGCGGTCTTGCCGATAAATTGCTTGTCGATCATCGGATGGGCTCCATTGCGTGCGGATCAGTTGAACTGATAGACCGTCACGACGCACGCGCCGGCGATCTGACGTTTGCCCGCTTCGCCACGCAGTTGCTGAGTCAGTTCGTAGCATTGCGCCAGCCCCGTCGCGCCGAGCGGATGACCCTTGGACAGCAGGCCGCCCGACGGATTGACGACCCACTTGCCGCCGTACGTGTTGTGGCCGTCGTTGACAAGTTTCTCGCCCGCGCCTTCATCGCACAGCCCGAGCGCCTCGTAGGTGAGCAGTTCGTTTTGCGCGAAGCAGTCGTGCAGCTCGATCACGTCGATGTCTTCCGGTCCGATGCCGGCCTGCTCGTACGCGCTCTTCGCGGCCGATTGCGTCATGTCGAAGCCGACGACGCGAATCATGTCGCGGGCGTCATAGGTGCTCGGCAAATCGGTGGTCAGCGCCTGCCCGCCGATGGTCACGTTCGTGCGCAGCCCGCGCTTCTTCGCGAACGTTTCGAGCTTCGTGCCGTATTTCTTCATGTGCGCCATGCCGGCGCCGGCGAACTGCCGGATCGCATTGCTCAGGCCTTCGGGGAGCCTGACGAGCTGGTCCGTCATATCGAGCGCACGTTTCAGCGCGCTGGCGTGATCGGTCCAGACCGACTTCAACGCGCCCGTCCCATGAACTCGAAGCCGACCGCGAGCGCGCAGTCCACCGCGCCGCTCTGCACGGCCTAGCGCGCAAGAAAGAGGGCGGACAAGCCGGTCGCGCAGTTGTTGTTGACGTTGATGACCGGGATGCCCGTCATGCCGAGGTGATAGAGCGCCTTCTGTCCGGAAGTCGAATCGCCGTACGCATAGCCGGCGTAGGCTTGCTGCACGTCGGTGTAGGAGAGGCCGGCGTCGGCCAGCGCCTGACGCACCGCTGCTGCGCCCATCGATCGCGTCGTAGGTATCGCTCTGGCCTGGCTTCTTGAAGGGGGTCATGCCGACACCCGCCACAAAGACTTTATTTCTCATATGGCTTCCTTATCGATTGAAAGTTTCTTAGAGCTTGCGGGAGACGAGATCGCGCATGACCTCGCTGGTGCCGCCATAGATACGCATCACCCGGGCGTCGGCGAACGCGCATGCGACGGGATACTCGAGCATGTAGCTGTAGTCGCCGTGCAATTGCACCATGTCGT
>JAQFVJ010000420.1 GCA_029439525.1 Caballeronia sp. BR6202001591004 | reverse complement strand
GTCCGTTGGCATCCGGCAGACCGAGATCCATCACGATCAGATCGGGCTTGCGCGTGGCGGTTTCGCGCAGGCCGGCCGCCGCCGACTCCGCTTCGATTGCACCGATGCCGTGCGCATCGAGCGTCGCGCGCACGAAGCGGCGAATCTGCGCATCGTCCTCGATGACGACCACCAATGCCTGCGGCTCATGCATCGTCGTTGCCCTCGGCGGCCGTGTTGTCTTCGTGCAGTAGATCGGCGGGCGGCGTTTCGGCCGCGGGCAAGGTGAACCAGAAGCGCGCGCCAACGATGCGGCCGTTCTCGTCCTCGCGATTCGCCACGCCGATCTGACCGCTGTGCGCCTCGACGATCGCGCGGTAGATCGCCAGTCCCAGCCCGATGCCGGGCTGAGCGGATTCCTTCTCGCCGCGCGTGAATTTGTCGAAGAGCCGGCTTTGCGCGTTCGTCGGCACGCCCAGGCCGTCGTCGATGAAGACGCGTACGGCGCGCGTATTGCCTTCGCCCTCTTCGATCGCGCTGATGTCGATCGGCGTCGCGGGCGGCGTGTACTTCGCGGCGTTCTCCAGCAAGTTGGCGAACAGCCGTTCCATCAGCACGGCATCGAGGCGGAGAAGCGGCAGATTCGACAGCACGCGCACTTTCACCGGACGGCCCGCGAGCGTGCGCTGCATCGTCGCGAGCGCGGCGCCGACGGTTTCTTCGAGCATCGACCATTGCCGGTTCAGGCGGATCGCGCCCGCCTGCAGGCGCGCCATGTCGAGCAGATTGGTGTCACGAGCCCGCTCATGCGCAGGGCTTCCTCGTGAATCGCGTGGACGAGTTCGTGCGATGCGTCGCCGCGCGCCTGTTCCTCGAGCACCGAAGCGAAGCCGACGATCGACGTGAGCGGCGTGCGCAAATCGTGCGAGACCGCGGCGAGCAGCGAATTGCGTAGGCGCTCCGATTCCATGTTGACGAGCGCGTCCTGCGCGATTTCCACGTAATGCACACGCTCGAGCGCCAACGCGATCTGCGCCGCGAAGGTTTCGATCATGCGGCGCTGCTCGGGCACCGCGAGTTCGGCTTCGCGCGCGGTATCGAGCGTCAGGTCGGGATTCGGCTCGCCGACTTTCTGGCGGACTTTTTCGAGTGCGTCGGGCCGCAGCATCGCGACTTTCGCGCTGAAAACCTCGGCCACGTGCCGCGTGCCGATCTCGATGATCTGCTCGGTCATCAGCGCGGCGGCGAGTTCGCGCGTCACGCATACATGGCGCTGGTGCGGCGTTCGCGCTGCGATGCGCGCCTCGCGGCGCAGGCTCGACGTGAGATGGCTGATCGTCAGCGAGGTCAGCAGCATCACGACCAAGGTGAGCAGGTATTGCGTGTCAGTCACCGAGAACGACAGTTGCGGCGGTACGAAGAAGAAGTCGAACGCAGCGACCGACAAGAACGACAGCATCATGCCCGGTCCGCGCCCGAGCCGCACGGCGGCGGACACCACGCCGAGCAGATACAGCATCACGAGATTGGTGACGGCGATGTTGCGCGCATTCAGCCAGCTCGCGACGACCGTGAGCGCCGCGCCGATCAGCAGCGCATAGAGATACGCGCGCGGTGGCGAATGCACGCCGTCGCGCCATGCGTCGAGCGGACGTGTTGCCTGACGTTCGTCGCGCACGCCTGTGGAGACGAGCGTCACGTCGATATCCGACGCTTCGCGGATGATGCGTTCGCTCACCGGCCTGTCGATGAAGCGTCGCCAGCCTTACGAGGGCGCGGCGCTCGCCACGAGTTTCGATACGTTGCGCATGCGCGCGTAATCGATGAGCGTCGATGTGGCGTCCGTGCCGTCGAGCGTGGCGGTTTCCGCGCCGAGTTCGGAGGCGAGCTCGAGAGCATTGAGCGTGCGACGTCTTTGTTTGTCGGACAGGCGCTGGAGTTTTGATGTTTCGACGTAGACGGCGAACCAGACGGCCTTCATTCAATGCTGCCGCGAGTCTTGCTGCCGCGCGCACGAGCGCCGCGCTTTCCGGGCCAGGGGGCGACGCATGCGATGAGCCGTTCGTGCGCGTGCCAGATGCGCTCGATCGACTGGTCGGCGCGGTATTCGCGCATTTGCGCATCGACGCGGTCTGCGGTGCGGCGTAGCACCAGTTCTCGCAGCGCGATGAGATTGCCTTTGCCAAAGTTGCGCACGGCGTGTTCGGCCTGTTGCGGCAGATAGACCTTGCCTTCGCGCAAGCGGTCGAGGAGTTCTTCGGGCGGAAGATCGACGAGCGTGACTTCATCGACGAGATCGAATACGCGGTCGGGGACGGTTTCCCATACGCGGATGCCGGTGATGTGGTCGACGATATCGTTCAGGCTTTCCAGATGCTAGATGTTGACTGTCGTGTAGACGTCGATGCCTGCGTCGAGCAGTTCCTGGACGTCCTGCCAACGCTTCATGTGGCGCGAGCCCTGCACGTTCGCATAGGCGAGTTCGTCGACCAGGATCAGTTGCGGTTTTCTTTGTAGTGCTGCGTCGAGGTCGAGTTCTGCTAGCAGGCGGTTGCGGTATTCGATGCGGGCGGGAGTGTTTCTAGTCCTTCTGTCAACGCCAGCGTTTCCTTGCGGCCGTGTGTTTCGACCACGCCTACGACTACGTCGATGCCTTCGTCGCGGCGGCGTGCGGCTTGCAGCATCGTGTATGTTTTGCCTACGCCCGCTGAGGCGCCAAAGAAGACTTTCAGTTTTCCTCGTTGGCGTTTTTCTTCCTCTCGTTGGAGTTTGTCGAGGAGTTGGGGGTTGGGCGGGTCATGATCGGTTTTTTTGGTTTGCTTTCGCTGTTTTTGTCATGCAAGGTGCTGCTGCTTGCCTCTAGTGCAGTGTGCAGTGCGTCATTGAATTAGCCCCATATCTATGTTTAGACACGGGTCATGGGCAAAATGAATCTGCCCGATACCGAACGCGAGCAACTGCTGTTGGCG
>JAQFVJ010000419.1 GCA_029439525.1 Caballeronia sp. BR6202001591004 | reverse complement strand
CTTCGTGAACAATGCGTAGGCCGTCGGACGCACCGCCAGATAACCCCCGCCCGTAGCGCCACGCGTTCGCTCCATGGACGCAGCCGCCACTCCATCTGCTTTTCGCGCGCAGCTTGCGCAGCAGATCGGAGAGCGGAATCCTGACCGGGCACACGCTGTTGCACTCGCCGCACAGCGTCGCGGCCTGCGGCAAATCGAGCGCCTTGTCGATGCCATGTACGCCGGCGTAAGAACAGAACCCATCGGTCCCGGATACACCCAGCCGTACGCGTGCCCGCCGATCTTCTGATACACTGGGCAATGATTCATGCACGCGCCGCAGCGGATATAGCGCAGCATCTCCTGAAACTCGCCGCCGATCAGTCCGGCGCGCCGGCCATCGACGAGCACGAAGTACATATATGCTCCGGCCCGTCCGTCTCGCCCCGGCGCGCGCAGCCCCGTCAGCAGCGAAAAGTAATTCGATGTCGTCTGCCCTGTCGCGGGGCGTGGCAACAGACGCATCGCGATGGCGAGGTCTTCGAGCGTCGGCAGAATCTTTTCGATGCCCGTCACCGCGACATGCACGCGCGGCATCACCGTGCACATGCCTTCGTTCGTCACGACGGCGACCGATTCCGTTTCCGCGACCAGAAAATTGCCGCCCGTCACGCCCATGTCCGCCTACATGAAGTGCGGCCGCAGCACTTCGCGGGCTTCCTTCATCATCTCAGGGATGTCGGTCAGACGCGGCTTGTTGTGCGTCTTCGCGAACAGGTCGGCGATCTCGTCCTTATCCTTGTGCACGACCGGCGCGATGATGTGGCTCGGCGGCTCGTTGCCGTTGATCTGCAGGATGTTTCGCCGAGATCCGTCTCGATCGACTGCACGCCCATCTCGCCGAGCACGCGGTTCAACTGCATCTCCTCCGACACCATCGACTTGGTCTTGATGACCTTCTTCACGCCGTGCACGCGCGATCTGCGCGACGAGTTTCGCCGCGTCCTGCCTCGATTCCGCGTAGAGCACGGTTGCGCCACGCGGCATGGCTTCGCGCTCGAAGGTTTCGAGCTATACGTCGAGATTCGCAAGCGCGCGATTGCGCCGTTCCTTGAGCGCGGCGGCGGGTCGCCTCGAAGTCGATGGTCGCGCACCGCGCTCGCCCGTGCGGTCACGAACTTGGTCGAGAGTTTCGTGAGGTTCTGCTGCAGGCACTCGTCCGCGAGCTTGCTGCCGGCGCGCGCCTTGAACTGCATCGTCTGAACTTGCATGGCGATTCCTTATGACGCGCTTCGTGGAATGTCGCCCGCGAGCACTTGCGCGATATGAAGCACGCGCGTGGTTGTATTGCCGGTGCGGCGCAGGCGTCCTTCAATTCAGCATGCAGCCGAGATTGCCGAGTACGACGTTCTGCGCGCCGCTCGCCTTGATGTTCGCGCATTTCTCGTCGACGATCGCCATCGAGATATCGCCGTACTTCATCGCGAACGTCCCGCCGAAACCGCAGCAATGCTCGCAGCCCTGCATTTCTTTGACGGGGACGCCGGCCTGCGCAAGCAGTTCGCGCGGCTGCGTTTTCACGCGGGTTCGCACAAGCCGGAACAGAAGTCGTGGTAAGTCACGTCGCCATCGAACACGCCCGGTTCGATACGTGCCTTTGCGACGTTCACCAGAAAATCGGTGAGCTCGAACCCGCGCGGTTGAAGGCACGCATAGCAGTTCATCAATTGCGGATCGTCGCGAAACAGATCCCCGTAATGCGCGCGAATCATGCCGCCGCAGGCCACCACAAAGTCGAACTGCTCGAACTCGCGCAGGGGCTTTTCCGCGAGATCACGCGCGAGCGGATGATCGCCGGAGTTGTAGGCGGGCGGGCTGCAGCACGTCTGCGCGTGCGGCACGACCACCTCGAAACCTGCGCGCTCGATCAGCTTGACGACCGAAAAGCCGATTTCGGGACGCATCAGGTCGATCAGGCACGTGACGAATAATCGACTCGCATCGAAGGCATGGAGGAGCGTTTCCTCTTGTAGAAATGATGTGAACGCTCCTCGATTATCCGTGAAAAGCCGCGCCGACCGGTTTTCTGGCGCCTTAAGCTGGTTCGCGGACGCTCGACGCCCCGTGCGCGGCATTCGGTTTTTTCACATTATGAGATACAATTTTTCCGCTGTTTGACGCATCAACCGATTTTTCACGATGAGCGATACGAACCCGGAATCCAAGACATCCATCCAGGTGATCGAGCGCATGATGCGCCTGCTCGATGCCCTCGCCGATCATACCGATCCGGTCAGCCTGAAGGAACTCGCGCAAAGAACGGACCTCCATTCGTCGACCGCGCACCGCATTCTCAACGACATGGTGATGTGCCGCCTCGTGGATCGTTCCGATCCGGGCACGTACCGGCTCGGCATGCGTCTGCTCGAACTCGGCAATCTTGTGAAGGCGCGCCTTCCCGTGCGTGAAGCCGCCATGCCGCCGATGCGCGAACTGCATCGACAGACCGGACAGACCGTCAATCTGTCCGTGCATCAGGGCGACGAAATCGTCTATATCGAGCGCGCCTATTCGGAACGCTCGGGCATGCAGGTCGTGCGCGCGATCGGCGGACGGGCGCCCTTGCATCTCACGTCGGTCGGCAAGCTCTTTCTCGCCGCCGAAGAAGCCACGCGCGTACGCGCCTATGCAACACGCACCGATCTTTCCGGCCACACGCAGAACAGCATCACCGATCTGGCGAAGCTCGAACGCGAGTTGTCCTTCGTGCGCCAGCAATCGTGCGCACGCGATAACGAGGAACTGGAGCTCGGCATGCGCTGCATCGCCGCGGGCATTTATGACGACACCGGGCGGCTCATCGCGGGTCTGTCGCTGTCGGCGCCGACGGATCGTCTGCAGGACGCGTGGCTCAAGCAGTTGAGAGTCACACGGCGCTCGAAATCTCGCGTTCGCTTGGCTATCACCTGGAACAGCCCGACGTCGCCGACGGTCACCAGAAGGCGCATCGCTAAAACCGAACGCAATGGAAAAAGCCGGATTCGTCGCGAAACGAATCCGGCTTTCTTTTTGACTGCTTCTCTAGACGCGAATGACGCTTAAGGGTTGGTTCCACTGCCCATGTCTGCGCTCATGATGTGCGGTTCGCCAAGCGTGTCGAGGAACGAACGCAGACGGCTCGCATCCGCGAAACGCGAGTACTTGCCGTACGAATCCAGCAGCACCATGATGACCTGCCGGCCATTGACGGTCGCCTGCATCACCAGACACTCGCCGGGTTCGTTGATGAAGCCCGTCTTTTGCAGGCCGATATCCCACGATGCATTGCGGATCAGCACGTTCGTGCTGTTGTACGCGAGATTGCGCTTGCCGGTGAAAACGTCATAGCTACGGTCGGTCGAGAACTTGCGGATCAGCGGATATTGATACGCGGCGTTCACCATCTTTACGAGATCGCGTGCGCTCGACACGTTCTGGCTCGTGAGGCCGGTGGAATTCTCGAAGTGCGTATCCGTCATGCCCAGCGACTTGGCCTTCGCGTTCATCGCGGCGATGAACGCCGGACGGCCGCCGGGATAATAGCGCGACAACGCCGCGGCGGCGCGGTTTTCCGACGCCATCAGCGCGATATGCAGCATGTCTTCGCGATTGAGCACCGAACCCACGGCCAGACGCGAGCCGGTGAATTTCTCGTAGTCGCGGTCTTCGTCGGTCACCGTGACTTCCTCCGTGAGCGGCATGTGCGAATCGAGCACGACCATCGACGTCATCAGCTTGGTGATGGACGCGATCGGCACGACGGCGCGCGAGTTCTTGTCAAACAGCGTTTCGGACGTGTTCTGATCGACCACGTACGCGACACTCGAACGCAGCGCGAGGCTGTCCGGCGTGTTGTGCAGGCCGAACGCCTGGCCGACCGAGGTCGCGCGCGGCTGGTACGCGACCGAATGCACGGCGACACGACGGCCGTGACCGTCCATGCGGTAGCTCGCGCGATGTTTGCGCGCACGCGGCGCGTCATCGTCGGCGGCGACCTTGGCGGCCTTGACGGGTTTCGGGGGTTTCAGGGCTTTCAGAGGAGTCTTGGCGATACGAGCGGACTTCTCAGCTTTCGCGGACGACTTCGACGTTTTCTTGACGGACTTGGTGG
>JAQFVJ010000418.1 GCA_029439525.1 Caballeronia sp. BR6202001591004 | reverse complement strand
GAACTGGATTGACAGCGCCGGCTTCCCGGCGCTTTGCGTCTGGCGTCCGCGCGATACGATGCTTCCTGTCTCCTCTTGCTCTTCCTCTGGGTGGAGCGACTTTTGCGTTGTGCGGATATCGATTCGCATGACGCTTTTTCTTTTTCGCTCGCTTTGGTTATTGCTTCAGCACACCAGATCGTCCAGCCGCTGATCCTGAATGCCGGCCGGCTCGACATGCGCAGTCACGTCGGACGCCTGAAATAGCCGCTGCACGGCTTTTTCCGCGCGATCCGCAATTTCATGACCCTGCGCGACGGTCAGCGCGCCGTCGACTTCCAGATGAAACTCGACGAACACGCGGTCGCCGCCATCGCGTGTGCGCAGATCGTGCACGGCGCTCACGCCCGGACAACCCGTCAGCGCGGCTTCGATGCGTGCGCGTTCGGAGGCATCCAGTTCGCGGTCGAGCAATTGCACCAGCGCGTCCGTCGCCATGCCGCGCGCGTTCCACAGCATATACAGCGAAATGGCGAGTGCGCCGGCGGCATCCGCGCGCATCCAGCCGAGATAGCGGTCCAGCAGCAGCGCGGCGAGTACGGCGATATTCACGGCGACGTCGGTCACATAGTGCGCGCGATCCGCCGCGATCGCGGTCGATCTGGTGCGCGCGACCACGTAGGTCTGCACACTGACGAGCGCCACCGCCGCGAACGAGCTGAGGACGATCACCCAGATGCCGAAACCGGTCTGACTAAGCGGCTCCGGATACATGAGCCGCTGGCCCGATTCGATGCCGAGCGCGATGGCCGCGCCCGCGAGCAGCAACGCCTGCACGAAGGCCGCGACGGCTTCGGCCTTGCCGTGCCCATAGCGATGTCCGCGATCGGCGGGACGCGCCGCATAGCGCACGCCGGCGAAGGTGACTGAGGACGCGAGCACGTCGACGAGTCCGTCGGCGGCGGCGGTGAGCAGCGAAATGGAGCCAGTCGCAAACCACGCCCAGACCTTGACGATCACCAGCACGAGCGCGGTGACGAGGGCGACGATGGAGGCCATGCGGCGCAGCGCTTCGTCGGACATGCCTGCGGATGCGGTTCCGACTCCGGTTGGTTCGTTCTTCATGATTCTGTATTCGAAAGGAGCCGGATGATTTTGGCGCATTTCGACCGGTTTCGTCGACTGTTTGTCGATTTGCTTAGTGCTTGCGTGAATTTGCGTCGATGAATGCGGACACATCGTCGAGCACGGGCGCGACGGTGATGAACGCCGACAACGCGCGCACCGGCCGTCCCATGCTGCCAACGATCATCGCGTGATTGATACCCGCATAGCGTTTCAGTTCGACGTGATCGCCCGCTGCTTCGAGCCGCGCGGCGAAACGCGTGGTGTTGCCGGGATCGACGGTGTGATCCGCCGTGCCCACACCGAGAAAGATCGGCGGCTCGGCGCCGTCGATATGATTGATCGGCTGGCTGTCCTCGCGCAGATTCGCGGGAAACACGGCTTCGAGCATCGCGTTCTACAAGGGCAAAAAGTCATACGGACCGGCGAGGCCGATCGCGCCCGCCAGCGCGTGGGGATCGACGCCGTGTTGCGCGAGATAGTGACGGTCGGTGGTGAGCAGCATCGCGATATGCGCGCCTGCGGAGTGTCCCATCAGGAAGATGCGCTGCGGGTCCGCGCCGAACTCGGCGGCATGCGCGCGTGCCCACACAACGGCTGCCGCGGCATCGTCCATGAAGCCGGGATAGGTGGTCTCGGGATAGAGCCGATAGTCGGGAATCACCGCGAGATAGCCGCGCGACGCTAATGCCTCACCGACGAACCGATAGTCGCCGCGATTGCCATTCTGCCAGCTTCCGCCGTAGAAAGAATACGACGAGCGGCTTCTTCGTGGTGTGCGTCGATGCGGTGGGCACATACACATCGAGCGTATGGGGATCGCCGCTTTCATACGGCACGTCGCCATGCAGTGCATAGTCGCGATGCGGCACGAACGCATTGACGAGTTTGACGGGACTGCAAGCCGCGAGCAATACGCCGCACGCTACGGCCATGACGAGCCGTCTGATCGAATTCATTCGTGAGCCGGTAGGAAGTGTCGAAGCAGTCTGATACACCCATGCGCCGCGTTTGGATGCAGCGAGCGGAAGCGGCGATGGCTTTTTAATCCATCGCTCGTGCTTTCACACGGGCTTTCACGAACCTCGGTAAGCTCGCGCGGTATGACGCTCAACGCGCATCGAGCGTTTCAGGTGCTTTTGCTTCGACGATGGAAGCGTGGCGTTCCGAAGGCGGTCCGAGATCCGCCTCATCCCTGGCGCTGGTGTTGTAAAGACGATCCGGAATGAAGATCGTGCAGATGCCGCTCAGAAAGAACACCGCGCCCACCAGCAGAAAGCCCATGCCGACCGAAAACTGCGTGGCGATATAGCCGATGACCACCGGCGCCGCGCCCGAGCAGAACCGCCCGACGTTATACGAGCCGCCGACCGCCGTCCCGCGGATGCGCGTCGCGAAGCTCTCCGGCATGAACGCGCCCATCGTGCCGAGCGGCACGCCATAGAGAAAGCCGAAGAACAGCATGAGCCACATGATGTTCTCGCGCGTATGAAAGAAGATGATGACCGGCAGAAACAGCGCCGCGCCGATGCAGCCGAT
>JAQFVJ010000417.1 GCA_029439525.1 Caballeronia sp. BR6202001591004 | reverse complement strand
GTTACCGCCGTGATAGCGCCATCCTCGCTTTCCTCGTTGGTCCAAACGAGGCGAGCATTCGGCACCCTTCGAGATACTTGCCGAAGAACGCCATGGGCGCTTGTGCCTTGGGGCGAGAGAGTAGGGCGAGAATCAGCTCGGGAACGGTTCGACATGCGTTCGTTTCGCCCTTGCGACCGTAGTACGTGACGTGCTTACTAGCGATTCATACAGTATATCCGACGCAACCAGCCTCGTAAGAGAGGCGTTTGAACTCCGGCCCGATAGCGCACTTCGTCCTTCTGGGCACCCAGAATCGCGTCTTTGATCGCTGCACCATCGAATTCCTCTGCGATCTCCACCTCGGGCGATGCAATGTCGACGCTTACGGCTTCGTCGCCAGGCGGGTAGTAGGTCGCCGTGTGCGTTCGGAAATCAACGGCGTACGATTCAACGCCGGCATCCATGAGTTGAGCTACGACCTGACCGAAGTGCAGCGTCCCTTTTTCTGATGCGCGGGACGTTTCGACAATTGCTTCACGAGTTGAGTCGTTCATGATGTTCTTGAAGTTGGTTGATTGCTTACGAGGTTGGTAGCTCTTTCAATTGATGATGCTCGACGAGAGCTCGAAAGGTCTTCATGAGCGGGTCTCGCTCTTTTCGGCTCATATGCCCGAAAAAATGCGCTTCGTTTTCATCGGCGTGGGCTGCGAGCTTTGGGACAAGACGGCGACCCGCCTCCGAAAATGGTCTGTTCTCGAGCGCTTCCCTCGGCAAGTGCTCTCCGCGCCCAGCCTTTCTCCTCCAGCCGACTGATGACCTTCGAAGCCGCATCCTTGGTCATGCCCAGCGCATCGATCAACGCTGCGTATGTCATCGCCTTCTGGTCGTAGAGGGCTCGCAACGAGACCCATTCCGTGACCGTTGTTCCTTCCGATTCCAGCAGCTTTTGAAATCTGCCCAACACGTTGTTGGAAACAAATCTCAACCAGAAACCGAGATGGGCATCGAGAGAATTGGGGGATTAGGCTTTTGTCATTTGATTTCCACGGAAACGGAAACATGTGACATCATGGTTTCCGTGGAAACCTGCGTCAAGTGCTTTGCACGCTGGTCATTCAGATGAGGAATCGACTTACACAGGCGGTGGCGCCCGCAAGTGACACGTGTACCGGCACTGTCGCTCATTCCTTTCTAATTCTTGATGCATACACTTCGTTACCAATCAGTGGTGAAAGAACAAAAATCATGAGACGAGAAGGCGTGACCTACGAACTCCATCATATCGGCATTCCCACCGACGAAGTGCGGCCCGGCGAGCGCTACACCGCATCCGTCGACATGTGCACGACCGACGATCTCACGGGACCGCTTCCCATTCAGTCGCATCGATTCGGACCGAATTGCAAGTTGGCCGAGCCGATGCGCAGCCAGCCTCACATCTCCTATAAGAGGTCGACAAGCTCGAGGTGGCGATCCAAGGCCATGTGGTTATCCTCGGTTCGTACGAGCCGCTCGACGATTTCCGTGTTGCCGTCATCGATGACGGCGGAATGCCGATCGAGTTCATCGAAACCGAACTGACGAATGCGGAGATCTGAGGCCGCGCCGGTAACACAGCAAACGCAACAAAGGCGCAGCTTTACCGCTGAACAGGGCAACCGGCGGAGCATCGCGACGAGTATCCGTCCCAGGGGGCGGCGATCGAATCCACCACCCCGAAGATTTGGCTGCACGAGTCATACATTGGATTTGGCTGCACAAGTCATACATTGCCGGGACAGATCAAGCTACACAGGAAAAATAGCCTGGTCGTTCTCTATGAAAGACGTATGGAATAAAAGGAGTGAGCTAGCTGTTTTCTGACGGAGAGAAAGCGATATGTTTGAGTACAGCTTATCTAACTCGTTTTAAAACCGGGATCCGATCACGACTATTAATGCACGCGGGATTATTGAAAGTGGACGTAGTTCGTCCCCGCGCGAATGTAAACATACCGTCGTGAAGCCATCCTACGAACTGACCTGGCATCACACCGTCTCTTTGATTACCCTCACTCTCACTGACGATTGGAACTGGATGCGAGAAGGAGAGCATTGGGAAGCCATGCGTCTCTACCTGGACTGCGCGGGAATGGCAAATATCGACGAAGTCATCCACGAAATCCAGACTAGTAATGTTCAGGACAAGGATGCCTTGATGACGGCAATCCAATGGCCGAGCTGGAACACATGATGGAAGGTCCGAAGAACAGATGATCCGGGAAGGCGACTGGAGATGTGGCCGGTCCATCTCATATGAAGCATCGTGCAACCATTCTATCCGCACAACAGGTTCATATCGTTTTCATCAGCCTGACGAGAAGTACTCCAAAAATAAAGAGTCTGGCCAGAGGATCGTCAGGTACTTGAGCACAATCGACAAAACCTACGCAAGAAGGGGCCAATTAATATGTACAGAAAAATGTGAATAGAACAGGCTTCTGGAAGGACATATCCCCATGATATGGCATATCAATGCGAGCTAAGTTCAGCAGGGTAAGGTAATCGCGAGCGTTACACTGGTAACGTCTTACAGTGCCGGTAAGAATGAAGAATGGAGACGAGTGTCCGCACAGCTATCACTTCCTTCCACATGTCGTAGATTAGGATTTCGAAACGAAACGACCTCGTCTCCACGGCGGAAATTGCGTGAATCCGGCTCGCCGGTCGCCAGGTTAGGCGCATTTTTTGATACCAACAGGATAAAGAATCGTGATGTTGCGATCGTGAAGGCCGTTTTTTGAGCTGTCGCTGCCCAATTAGAAAAACACGGACTCTCTCGAGTCGACTCGCTAAAGGGTCTGAGAGGTCGAAGAGAGCAACGAGACAGCCTTTCGCCGAAAAGCGAATTCGCGAACATGATCGAAAACATAAAAGAGCTTTGGTTTCGCGCGTTATACCGATTTCTGTCCGGGTTCGCCTTCAACCGGATCGATGTCAGCGGTTCCGTCCCGCAAAGCGGCGGCCTGACGCTGTATGTTTGTCTGCATCGCAACGGCGCGATCGACGGCGCGGTGTATCAGCGCGTAGCACCGCGCGCGAAGCTGACGCTTTCGAGTCAGTTGAGACGAAAGGCGTGGATGCGGGCCATCTTCGATTGGATTGAAATCGTTCGTCCACAGGATGCGGCGAAAGACGGCGTGCGCGTGAACAACGCAGACTCATTTGCGGAAGCGTCCAGATACCTGGCCCAGGGCGGCGAGCTGGTGTTCTTCCCCGAAGGGACCAGCGTGCTCGGCCCTCGGCACCTACGATTCAGAACGGGCGTTGCGAGACTCATTCAACAGACGTTCGGGCAGTCGCCTGAGCTAAAGGTCGTGCCTTTGGCGGCCTACTACGAAGACGCGCGGAGGTGGCAGAGCAATGTCGATGTCAGGGTGGGCGAAGCGCTCTACCTGAGAGGCGAGCTGTCCACCCGGGAAATCATGACCGTGCTCACGACGGCGCTCAAAGAGATCGGCTTCGACTGCGACACGCTCGAGGAGCGACGAACGGTCGAATCGCTTGCCTACACAGTGACGCTCGGCAACAAAGACATCCCTTATTCGAAGGCGCTCGAGGCACTGGCGAAGCATCCATTCGGGAGAGACTGAAGGATGTCGGTGCGACGAACAGGCAGCTTTGTCATCAGGGTGTGCCGCTGGCGCCGGTCGGGATGGTCTGGCCGTACTACGCGGCGCTGACGGTGCTGCTGCCTCTGGTCTTGATGGGTGCGCTGAACGCTGTTCCCTACATCGCGATGGAAGGGCTGGTCGAGAAGCTCTCGGATGGACCAAAAAACGTCCGCTCTTTGTGGCGTGCGCTTACCGGAATCCTGCTTCTCGCCATCTGGGGCGTGTTCATCGTTTCCCGGGTGCTCGCTTTTATCGATTGGCGACTCGTGTCTGTCTACTCGCTGGGTTGCGTTCTGCAAATCAAGACGCGCTACCGCACAAAAAAGCTCCTGATTATGGTTGCAAATCACATCACGAGATTCACCGAATCACGCGTTGTTAGCCGACGAGCGCTTATCGACCTTCATCAGGAGTTGACGACCTATGTTCGCAGCAAGCTTTAAGCGCGTACCACTTCAGGCGCACGAGTACGCGTGGGGCGGATTCCTTTTGCTCGGTTGCCTCCGAGTAGCCAGGACGATTCTCCGGGGAACGACACCCGCCATTGCGATGACCTGGCCGCTTTTCATTCTTGGAATGCCCGCCTCGATGTGAGCAATCCGCCAGCTCGGCAAATGGCGCCAGCGGTTGGGTTGGACGTATCTGCGGTTGAGCATGAACTTCGTCTACTTCGTCATCGGCCCGGTCGTGAAGGAAGCGACGGATTGGCACGCCGACGAACTGCTGCAAAGCATCGATTTGTATCTCATCGGCAAGAATGTGAGCCTGAAGTTCGAACAGTTCGTGAACAGTAGTCTGTGTGACGCCTTCAGCCTTGGGTATCTTTATTTTCTCGTTTTGCTACCGCTGTTTTGCCTCGGCTATCTGATCATTGGATGCAACCTCGAGCGCTGCTTTCGAGGACTGTTTCTTCTCTAGGCATTGGCA
>JAQFVJ010000416.1 GCA_029439525.1 Caballeronia sp. BR6202001591004 | reverse complement strand
CGCAGTCGTACGTGCAGTCGGGACGGCGGATCGTGGTGGAGGTTGATCTGGAGAAATTCTTCGACCGGGTCAATCACGACATTCTCATCGACCGCTTGCGCAAACGCATCGCAGACGCCGGTGTGATCGGACTGATCCGTGCATATCTAGGGGGCCACAGGACTCTTTGTCTGCCGATATTTCGCATTACACACAGAAATTTGCATTCTGCTGTAGCTCGGCAGCGCATCGCCGTCCCCGGGCGCATGGTACGTGGGCGTTCATTTGAAGGAGAAGCACATGGGGGAAACTCGGCCTGTCGCGTCGCGGTTTTCTGAAAGCGGATGCGCTCGCCGGGTGTCTCCGGTGTTCGTCGCGCCGCTCGGCAGCCGCGCGTTCGCCGCGCTGTTCGAAGAGAAGATTCTCACGCCTGTCCAATGGAATGCTGTCGGTGGCGGAATGCTGTCGGTGGCGACGCGAAGTTCCGCATCGACGGCATCGCGAAGGTGACGGGCGCGAAAGTGTTCGCGCGCGATGTCCGCGCCTCCGACATGCCGCATTGGCCGAAGCAGCAGTCGCACGCGCTGATCCTGCGCACGACGTTTGCCGATCGCCTCTACGAAGGTTTCGATATGTCGGTGTTCGACGCGGCGGGCCTCGCGCCGGATCGCGTCGTCACGCCGAGGATCTCGCGCGCGACGGGTTGGCGTTCCCGGCCTTCTACGGCGACGACATGCTTTTGCCACTCGGCAAGACGCCCGCGTTCTCGGTCAGGCGGTCGCGATCCTGATCTATTACGATTTCTTGCGTTTCCGCTTCGCGAAGGACAAGCTGCAGATCCGCGACGGCGTGATTTGCTACGGCGCGACCACCGGTCCGCTCGAACGCGATCCATGGGCGGCGTTCCGCCTCGTGCGCATCGGCGACAAAACGCCATACGACGACACGTTTTCCAGCCTCAAGGACTCGCCGCTCTTTCCGAACATGATGAAAAAGCGCGCGCCGGTCTGGGCCGACGCGAGCGAGCACGGCAAGCTCAACGAGCAGGGCGTCTACCATGCGCAGCAGATGTCGAATGCGCTCGATCATCCGTCGGACGACTGGGTGGTGGTGGATCGTCACTACCGCACGCAATCGGTCGATACCGCCGCGCTCGAGCCGGACAACGCGAATTGCTGGTACGATGCCGCGACGCAGTCGCTGCACATGGTGATTCCGACGCAAGGGCCGCACGAAGTGGCGGAAAGCGCGATCGAGATGGCGTCGAAGTCGCATTTCCCGGTGAAGAACCTGCTCCTGCATCCATGCTACACGGTCGATTACGGCTCGAAGGATCACTTCAACTTTCCGTTCTACGGACTCGTCGCGGCGATGTACGGCGACGGTCGTCCGGTGCATCTCGCCAATGACCGATTTGAGCAGTTCCAGACGTCGCTCAAGCGGACACGCATGGCCATCGACCGGAAGACGGGCCTGATTCAGGTCTTCAAGGGCGATTTCGAAGCGAACGGCGGTGGCCGCTGCAACTTCTCGCCGTCGGTGGCGATTGTCGGCGCGACAGCGGTGCAGTCGATCTACTAAATTCCGCCGAGCGATTTGACGGCAGTCGCGATCGCTTCGCGCGCGGTCGATGCGGGTTCGGCGCGCGGCTACGGCACGCTGCAAAGCATGGTCGCCACCGAAATAATGATGGACGACATCGCGCAGCAACTTGACATGGATCCGATCGAGTTGCGCCTCACGAACGTGATGCGCACCGGCATGAAGAACACGCAAGGCGCGATTCCGGCAGGCGCGATGCGCGCCGAGGACGTGCTGATTCGCGCCCGCGTGCATCCGCTGTGGCAAGCGCGAGCGAAGCGCAAGTCGGAATACGAACTCACGCATCCGGGCATGCGCTACGGCGTCGGGTTCGCGTGCACGCAGAAGGACTTCGGCACCGGCGCAGAAAGCGCGTTCGCAAGGGTGGAGATCGGCGCGTACGGACGCATCGCGCTGCATCACTCGGGCGCGGAAATCGGCACGGATTCCTCGATCGCGCAGGCGCTCGCGGTCGCGAAGTGGCTCGGCAAGCCCGCGTCCGATGTGCATATGGCGATCAACGACTGGGCCGATCTGCCGGTCGTGACGAGCGGCAATCCCTACATCATGTCGCAGGCGGAGCAGGATAGGCTGAGCGCGAATCCGTGTTGGTCGCCTTCGTACATGTCGCTGGCGAGCCCGACCAATTCCGCCTATTACTCACGCACGCCACGCACGCCACGCACGAGGCGGCGCGCGTGGTGTTCCGTCACGGCCTGTGGCCTGCCGCCATGGCGATATCTGGGGGCAGGACATCGGCGGCAGGCAGGCGTCGTCGTTCGTGGTGCGCATCGAGGACGTGCGCTGGGTGGACGGCAAGCTCTCGGCGAACGGCATGGAGCCGATCGCGTTCGAACGCTTGCGGAAAAGACGCGCGAACTCGAACTCGAGACTGGCGCGATCGTGCACACGTTCAATCGCTGGCAGTGGAGCGAGGCGCAGTTCGACATCGCGGGCAAGGTGGAACAATTTCCGATCGACGGTCTGTCGGTGCGGTTGGGCGATGGTCAAGTACAAGGCGGTCGCGTTACGGCCAACGGTTACCGTGTGCTCGATCGCAGGAAGATCGTGATTCCGCCCGTGCAGCGTAACAACGCAGCCGTCACGTATTACAGCGCGATCGGCACGCTGGTCGAACTCACTGTGCACGAGGCGAGCGGCAAGGTCGAACTGCTCTCGCATCACTCGAATCATGGAATGCGGCAAGCAGATTTCGCCGCAATTCGTCTCCGGCCAGTTGCAAGGGGGCCTCGCGATGGACATCGGCCACGCGCTGCACGACTATCTGCCGCTCTACGAGGACGGCCCCGGCAACGGGACGTGGAACTTCAACCGCTATCGATTGCCGCGCGCGAGCGATGTCGCCCTGTGGAAGCAGATCGGCGAAGTGCTGCCGCCGCTCACCGGCACCGATCCGCCGAAGGGCATCGCCGAAGTGGTGATGATTCCGGTGGTCGGAGCCATTGTCAACGCGATTGCGCATGCGATCGGCCATCGCTTCACCGATTTGCCGGTGACGCCGCAAAACATTCAGGAGGTGCTCGCATGACGCCCATCCAATCCGCAACGGGCGTCGACACGTTGACCATCAACGGCAGCAAGGTCGGCCCGATGGACGTGCCCGCCGGCCTGCCGATGATCCACTTCCTCACAAATATATCTCGGCCTGACTGGTTCGCGGCTGGGCTGCGGGCAGGGTATCTGCCACGCGCGCGTGGTGATCATCGACAAGGCCGACGGCACCAGCGAGGAAGTGCGCACCTGCATCAACGGCGCGCATTTCTTCGACGGCAAGACCGTGCGCACGATCGAAGGCCATGCGAAGCGCAATGACCAGGGCGAAGTCGTCGAGTTCGCGTCCGTGCAGCAGAAGTTTTTGGAGCACTTCAGCTTCCAGTGCGGTTACTGCACGCCGGGCTTCGTCAACGCGACCATCGTGCTGCTCGAAAAACTCAAACGCACGCCCATTGCGAAGGATGAGATCGAAACGACTATCATGGATGCGCTCAACGATCACATCTGCCGCTGCACCGGCTACGTGCGCTACTACACGAAGCCGTGAAGGATCTCGTGCTGTCCACGCCCGGACTCGGAAGGATGCGGCATGATGCGATCGATGCTTCATTATCTCGCGTCGTGCGCGCTGGCGTCATCGGTGGCGTTCGCGCTGGTCGGCTGCAATCAGGAACGGGATGTCGTGCCGCCGGTGAGTTCGTCGAAACAGATCGAACTGGGCCGCAACCTCGCGCGCGGCTGACTGCGCCGCCTGTCACACGGGGACGAACGGCGCGCCGCCGT
>JAQFVJ010000415.1 GCA_029439525.1 Caballeronia sp. BR6202001591004 | reverse complement strand
CGGCAGGCGCCCACGCGGTGATCGATCCGCCTTCGCCCGCGAAGACGAACGCGGCGACGCCCGACTTGCCGTTTTGCGTGAGCCGCAGATCGGGGCCATTATTGAAGACGATGCCGGTCGGATCGGCCGGTCCCGAAGCGGTGGCTGGAATGGCGACGACGAGCGATTGTATGACGCCGTTGCCATCGTAGAGCGTGGCGGTTTGCGAGCCGTTGTTGGCCACCCAGACGAAGCCTTGCGGATTGAACGCGCTGCCCCAGCCGTTCTTGAGATTCGGGTCGGTATGCGGCGCGGGCACAGCGCCGTCGGAGACGACTGTTGTCGCCTTGAAACGCGTCGGTGCGGGCATGTTGTTGTCGGAACCGCCGCAGGGGGCGAGCGACGTCAACGTTGCGATCATCGCGGCACAGGCGAATGCGCGGCTCCACAGTCCTGTCTGCATGGTGGTGACTCCCTCGATGTGCGAGCGCCGTATGTTTGATCGCCACCACTAAACGAATGCGCGCGAAGGCCTATTCCGGGCGCGCGGCGCGGGAACCCTCGCGCGATCCCGACATGATGGACTCCCGCGTCTTCAATGCGCGTCGCCGCGTCCCTTCGCGACCGTCGGCACGCCCCATCCGAAGAGCGTGTAGCTCGAGCGTTCGCCCGACTGGCTCGACGATGACGCGTGACCGTGCGTCGCGCTCCAGCGGCCGTCGAAGGTCATCGACGGGACGGGCGCGCCCGGCACCGCGCTCGCCTGATAGAAGTACTCCGTGTTGGCTTCGTTCTGCACGGCCATCGCCTGACGCAGTACGGCCTGCGCCTGCGGGCTGCGTGTATCGAGTGCGGCGGCGCGCCGTGTGTTGCGTATCGCGCACGACGCGTCCTTGTTGAAGGAGCAACTGCGGGCGTTCGCGAGCGCGGCGTCGCGGGCGCGTTCCTGACGCGACAACTCGGCGGCAAGCTGCTGGATTTCCGGGCTGCGCGGCTCGTTCACACGCAGCGAGCGCATGTGACGGCGCGCGGACGCGAGATCGCAGACCGCGAGCGATTGTTGGACCGCGGCGATGCTGCGGGCAACGGCAGGCGAGGCCGGATCGTCGGCTTCGCTGGCTTTGGGTTTGGCGATCGCGTTCGGTGCAGCGGGGCGTTCGATCGAGGCGAGTTTCGTCGGCGCGGCGGGTTTGTCTTTTACCGGCTGCGCGGGTTCGGCTGTTGCGGTTCGGATCGGCGCAGGTTCGATCGTTTTTGCCGGCTTCGCGGTTGCCGTCGCTACATTGTGCGATTCGGCTTGAGCGGTGGGCGTGATTTTTCCTTGCACGAGCGATTGCGCCGGCGTGCTGTCGACCGGCTTCGCGGGTGCTTGCGTGACGGTTGCCGCCGTCGCTGGGCCGAATGGCGTCGGGCGGGGGCCTGCACGGTGGACGCGTCGGGCTTGGCTTGTGTCGGAACCGGCGCGGCTGCTGCGAGTGTCGCGCTGCGCGCGGGCGCGGCGGTTTCGGTTTTTGCCGGAGCTGGAGCGACGGCAACTGGCGGAGCCGCTTTTGTCAATGTGGACGCGAGCGTCGTGGTCTGCATTGGCACCGGCGCTTGCGCGGTAGCGAGTTTGAACGGCGCGGTTTCGGCTCACTTCGCCGCGGCGTCTTTGTGGCAGCGATGGTCGTCGTCACGACCGGTGCCGGCTTCGGTTGCACCACTGTTGCCGCGGTCTGCGCAGGCTTCTCGACAGGTGTTCGCACAGCCGGATGCCGGTACTGTCTGCGCGACGATCGGCGCATTCGGCATTGCAGGCCTGGCCGCAGTAGCCGATTCAGGCACAAATGGCTTCGTTCGCCCGTTGTCGGTCGTCGATGCCAACGGCGCCGAACGCTCTTCACTCGCAACGGATCGCGACCCCCGCGAGTTCCTCGCGCCTGACATCGTTCGGTTCATCCGACGCCGTCTTGTTGTCGCGGATCGCACTCGTCGCGCTAATCGCGGTTGGCGCAAAGCCCGGGCCCGACTGCGTGTAGAGGTAACCACCCGCCGCCAACGCGGCGACGGCGCCCGTCACCAGCATCGCGACACCCTTGTGGGCTAGTTTGCGCAGCGGTTCGAACCCTGCGTCGCCCGGTTCCGCGAGACTCGGATACGAGGTCACCATCTTGCGGCGCGCCATCCGCGTGAGCCAGCCGGTGTCGCGCAGATCCATGACGTCGAGCTGTTCGGGCGTGGCGGCGGCCGCTGACGCAGCGGCGGCGGGCGCGACGTCGGCGTGGCTCGTGAAGATCGCGCCCTGG
>JAQFVJ010000414.1 GCA_029439525.1 Caballeronia sp. BR6202001591004 | reverse complement strand
GGCGCCGGTCAGTATCACCGCGAGCGGGATGCTCTGCGCTGCGGTGATGAGGTGATGCTTTGAACCGGGTCGCGCGCGCTGTGGGATTCGGTCCCGTTTTTGACCTGTGAGCCCACTGCACGGATTGAAGAGGAAGTCAACGATGACGCGAGACCAGTCGAGTTGGTCGGCGGCGCGTAGCTGCGCAAGTAACAGCTCGTGCAACTGGTCCTAGACGGCCCGCCGCCAGCTAGTCACGCAGGCGGCGCCAGCAACTCATACTGCTGCCGCAGCCCCTCTTACGAGGTAGTAGGTCGCACCGCAGGCCGGTCTGCAAGACGAAGAGGGGGCCTGTTGTGAGCACCGCCCGATTGTCGAGCGGTTTGCGCCCGGGATAGCGTGTTCACCTTGGTTTCGGAAGCGGTAGCAAGGTCCGATAAGTGCCCAAAGTTCGTCGAGTATAGGG
>JAQFVJ010000413.1 GCA_029439525.1 Caballeronia sp. BR6202001591004 | reverse complement strand
ACATCCGCGAGCACAACAAAAATCCGAAGCCGATCAAGTGGAAGTATGACGATCCTTCGCCTCGGATCCACCCGGTGCCAAATCAATCACGCAGTCGACTAGTAAGACGATTTAGCGGTGAACCATATTGTTAAAGCATGCCCCTGAGAGATACGCTTGGGCTACTAGCGAATCGACGACGGTGTCCACACAAACGCCGAACACTACGGAAAGTCGCGCAAGAAAAACTGAATCCGCATCGAAGTGGGAGAACGGGCGACCAACGCACCACGTGCCGCTCCGCACCACGTGCCGCTCGAAAGAAAGGCAGTGCGGTGTAGCCGTCGGGTGGTCCTTCAGTGCGCCGGGGCGCTGGAAATCGTAGTCAAGAAGCGGCGAGCCGTTCGGATGCGAACGGCGCATAGCCGATGCGTGGCGTTCTAACGAGAACAAAAATGAACCATGGATATGAAGCATCGCTCGTCAAGCGCGTGGTGAACCAGCTTGTCGCGAGCATCGTCAGCGGGGAGTATGAAGACCACATACTGCCGCCGAAAGAGTCATCCTTTCCAAGAAGCACGGCGTAAGCGGCACCATCATGCGCGAGGCGCTGAGCGTGCTGATCTCGCGCCGCACGCTCGACGTGTGTCCCAAGACGGGCACACGCATCCGGCCTTCGCGAGAATGGCTCGTGATGGACCCCGAAGTCGTGCAGTGGCGGCCCGCCGCCGCCCAGCCCGATCCGGAATTCGTCGTGCGTCTGATGAGTTCCTCACGCTCGTCGATCCGCCCGCTGCCGCGCTCGCCGCCATGCGTGCGAATCGTCGCGCATCGCAATCAATGCGGCGTTTCAGCGGCTCGTGCAGGCGGGCTCGGCCGATGCCATGCAAGCCGCAGCGGAAGACGCGCTGCATATGGCCATCGTCGATGCAAGCGGTAACGGAGTTGCTCAAGCAAACGGGCGGCGTGGTGCGTATCGGCATCCAGTCGATGAAGGCGAACATGAAGACGCCGCCGCAAGCGGCAACACGCGCATCCGAAGCCGAACTCGGCGATTACTGCCGGGTCGTGCGCACCATCGAAACGGCGGACGGCGAAGGCGCCGCGATGTCGCAAGTGCTCGCACGCGCCGCCTCCATCTGGATGGAAGAAGCGGTCTGAGTCGTTCTTTCACGACATGACACGCGGCCTGCACGGCCGCGTTTTTATTTGCCTTTGTGTTTTCTGACGGAATACGTGGGTCCGTATCTTGCACCCCCGCATGGCGAGATCGCGAGATTGCGCCTCGCATGTTCGTCGCGGATGACTACAATGTTTGAGTAACCGAGTGAAACCGCGCATGCGACAGGCGCTCGTCACTGAAAACACAGAGGCAGCAATGGCAGAGCTCGACAAGGACAAAGTCGTCGACGTGCTGAACCGGATTCTCGAATCCGAACTCGCCGGCGTCGTGCGCTATACGCATTATTCTTTTCTCGTCTTCGGCTTCGGTGGCATACCGATATACCGATCGTGTCGTGGCTGCGCGCACAGGCGGACGAATCGCTCTTCAGCACGCGCATATGGCAGGCGAATGGATCACGACGCTCGGCGCATATCCTTCACTGGAAATCGGTCCGCTGCTGGACAATCACACGTTCGATATCACCACGATTCTTCGTGAATTGCTGCAAGCGGGAAATGTCGCGCTGGATCATTATCGCGACTTGCTCAAGCTCGTCGAAGACCGGTCCATCGCGCTAGAGGAATATGCGCGGCAAATGATTCAGGTCGAAGAGTTGCATGCAGGCGAAGTGGACAAGATGCTGCGCCGTCCAGGCGAAGTGGAAACGTCGCCCGCAAGACGCACCGGCCACAATTAAAAACGCCGGCCGCGTGATGCGGCCGGCGTTTCCTGCCTGGTGCCTTCCGAGTCGATTACTTCGGCTGCACGACAGTGCGTAGATAAGGCTTCAACGTCTTGAAGCCTTCCGGATATTTCTTCCTGGCGTCTTCATCCGACACCGACGTCGGG
>JAQFVJ010000412.1 GCA_029439525.1 Caballeronia sp. BR6202001591004 | reverse complement strand
AGTGCCCAAAGTTCGTCGAATATAGGGTTAGCCATGTCCCTTTCGTCGTCGAAACAATAAGCAGGTTAACAGCATTCATCGAGGGTTAACAGCCCTTTCTTTTATTAAGAGTTCTTAGGCTGCGCTTCGAGGATCGCGCGGAATGTGCTCGGATAGATGCAGTCAAGCCGGATACCCAATGTCGTGAGCGTCGCGCGATAGACCGCGTTGGCGCTGTCTTGCGCGAGTTCAAGTGTTCCGACCCACGGTTGCACGAAAGCTTCGGCACCTGCCACCGCGCGCATGCGTCGGATCGCCGCTGTTTCCGCGTCCTTGGCGGCCTGCTTCAGAGCTTCGCGCATCACAGCGTCGATCGCCACGCATACCTCACGTGAAGTCCGCGTTGGACCTGCGCGATCACTGCGTTCATCGCAGGACGACTCACCGAGTCGATGTCCTTGACTGCAGTTGATTCAGACGGTGGCGCGGAGATACCCTGCGTCGGAGGTAGCGTCTCGTCCTCTGCGATGTCGCCACCACCGTCATCATCTTGATCACTGACGAGTTTGAAACGCGCGCTGCTTCGGCTCAATCACTGAAGGTGCTTGTCGCTGAGCTTGCTACGCAACGCGTCGCGGATCTTTCAGCGATCGGATTAGCGTCGGACTCTCCGGGCACCGCTGGAGCATCGAGCTTGGGACCGGAGTCTTCGCCCCCGGTATCCTCCGTATCGAGGCTTTCGAGCAGCAAAACGAGATTCTCGATGTCGGCATCAGTGGCCAGCTTCGGCTTGAGGGAGGCCAGGATCAACGCATTGCCGGCAGGCCAGTTCGCGCGTGACCGGCCCGAAAGCAGTTGGACGTGCATCGACGGAAAGAGCAGGCCGGAAAGCCAATAACGCGCTCTGCACGAGCGCACCGCCGCGCGAGAGTTCTAGTCCTTTCCGTCCAACCACTGTGCTGCCCATGATGGCGTTCTCCCAAAACGCGCCCAGTCTGGAACCGCGAGGTATCGTATCGCCCACAGGCACGTCGGGTCCGACTGAGGCCGCGCGCACGATTGCAACGTGGTTGCCCCGCATATCACGCATCGCGGCGTCGTATGGCTCACTCTCCTGGACACCCGGAGTCATGCTGGCCCAATAGTAGTAAGAAATCTTAACAAAATAAAGAAAGGGCTGTTAACCCTCGATGAATGCTGTTAACCTGCTTATTGTTTCGACGACGAAAGGGACATGGCTAAC
>JAQFVJ010000411.1 GCA_029439525.1 Caballeronia sp. BR6202001591004 | reverse complement strand
GGGATTGTTCTTCAATTGGGGGGGCTGCGCGGCGTAATACGCGGCGATATCGGCGATGTCCTGATCGGTCAGCGTGGTCGCGATCACACGCATCGTGTCGAAATGACGGTCGCCCTTCTTGTAGGCGTGCAACGCGTTGGAGATGTACTGCGCGTTCTGGCTGCCCAGCATCGGCACTTCGTAGACCTCGGGGTATGCGGTGCGATAGCCCGGGATGCCGTGGCAGCCGATACACATCGCGACCTTGCCCTCTGCGGTCTTCGCATTGCCCACGACGTCGGCCGACGCCTGGGTCGCAAAGCCGGCGAGACCCGACAGCACTGCAATCACGGCACATTTGCCAACGAAATTGTTCATAGTTTCTAACTTGGCATGAGGGGAAATCGGCGCTCGTCACACACTGGCCGCGCCGAGCACATTACAACCTTCTCGGGGCTGTTTGCAGCTTTTATGACCACGCAGGCCAAAAAATCGGGCTAATTGAATTGTACCGCGCGACCTCCGGAGCGTCCACAAGGGAGATCAGCCGAAAACCTTGCTGGCAATGGAGACACGGCTTAAACGCAGCATTTTCGACTGCGACAATTCGTCTCTGTACAACCGCGCGCGTTCCGCCGCGTCCGTTCGAAAACGCGGGCTGGCACGCACCTCGCAGACGCCGCGAAGCCCCGAGCGCGGCGGGTCAAACGATACCCGGCGCCCCGTCATACCAACAGGGCTTCTGACTGATACTGGGACTTTTTTCTCCGACCGGATCTTCGTCATGCGTTTCGAAGACTCATCGCAGTACGTCGCGACCGACGATCTCAAACTCGCGGTGAACGCCGCGATGACGCTTCAGCGCCCCTTGCTCATCAAGGGCGAACCCGGCACCGGCAAGACCATGCTCGCGGAGGAAGTCGCCACCGCGCTGGGCATGCCGCTTTTGGAGTGGCACATCAAGTCGACGACCAAGGCGCAACAGGGCCTCTACGAGTACGATGCGGTCTCCCGCCTGCGCGACTCGCAACTCGGCGACGAGCACGTAAAGGATATCCGCAATTACATCGTCAACGGCGTGCTGTGGCAGGCGTTCGAATCGGACAGCCGTCGGTGCTGCTGATCGACGAAATCGACAAGGCGGATATTGAATTCCCGAACGACCTGCTGCGCGAACTCGATCGCATGGAGTTCTACGTCTACGAGACGCGCGAGCTCGTGAAAGCGAAGCACCGGCCGCTCGTCATCACCACGTCGAACAAACAAGAAGGAACTGCCCGACGCGTTCCTGCGCCGCTGCTTCTTCCACTACATCAAGTTCCCCGATGCGACGACGATGAAGAAAATCGTCGAAGTGCATTTCCCCGGCATCAAGCAGGATCTGCTCGCCGCCGCGACGCAGAGCTTCTTCGAGCTGCGCAACGTGTCCGGCCTGAAGAAGAAGCCGTCGACCTCCGAACTGCTCGACTGGCTCAAGCTGTTGCTCGCCGAGGACATTCCGTCCGAAGCGCTGCGCTCCGAGGATCAAAAGCAGATCATTCCGCCGCTGCACGGCGCGCTGCTCAAGAACGAGCAGGACGTCGCGCTATTCGAGCGTCTGCTGTTCATGAACGGCAACCCATCGCTGAAAGAAAAATGACCCGCTGGATCGAACCTCTCACGCTCGAAGGCGAGCACGTCAAGCTCGTGCCGCTGACGCTCGAACACGAAGCCGCCCTCACCGCCGCCGCGAGCGACGGCGAATTGTGGAAGCTCTGGTACACCTTCGTGCCGTTGCCCGAGGAAACGCGCGCGTATATCGACATCGCGCTGGACATGCGCG
>JAQFVJ010000410.1 GCA_029439525.1 Caballeronia sp. BR6202001591004 | reverse complement strand
TATTGATGTCGAAACCGGATTCCAGCTGGAAGATGGCCTTGTTGCCACTGCCCAAATCTTCCGCGTCCTTCAGGCTACCCGCCCAGATGCCCGACGCCGTCTTGACGTTCGAGCGGCCGCCGCTCGTGGAGCCGCGCGACGTGCTGCTGCTTTGATGCACGATCGAATCGTCGACGATACCGCGTAACGTTGCTCTGCGCGAACGCCGGGGCTGCGGCGGCAAAAGCCGTGGCGGCGACGATTGCGGCCTTGGTCAGGTTGAAACCCTTCATTTCTTCTCCTCTGTGCGGATGGGGCGAATCACTTTTGAGCGGGTGTGCGGCGAGTCTGGAATTGGTGCCGTGCGTTCACATTCGCGCGTGTCACGACTGGCCACTTTTTTATTGCTGGCAAGTGTATGGTTTACAGATGGAATGTGAAAAAATGTGCCGGATTTATGTCGTTTTTTTCACTACATGGTTAACCTGTATTTTCGCCCTCGCAAAATATTGGCATTCCGGGCGTGACACTGACAGGAAACTGACTTTCGACAGGCATCCCAAGAGCGAAAAGCTGGCCTTGGTGATGATGCCTTCGTGCCAATTTTCGTATAAACATCTGATTCGTAAGTGTTTTATTCCACTTACCCGCGCGTAATCGATCGAAGCTGTCGAACAAAACGCGAAACGTGTATGACAGCGCACGTTCACAACGAAGCGTTCGTCAGAGGTAAAAATGGGACGGACGGGCGAATCTTTCGCGAAGATGGCTGCGAAGGCGATTCAGGAAGCGGTCAGTAGGAAGTCCGACTAGAAACGCGAACGGCCGGGCGAAAACCCGGCCGTCGTCGGAAAGAGAAACGAAGGGAGACGGTTTATTGCTCGATCTTCGCGCGCAGTTCGCGTGCGGTTTTCAGCAGGCCTTCGTAGCCGGATCGCGCGTGCGCGGGCAGATCGGGATCGCCCACGAGCGTCCCCAGCGTTTCGATGATGCTGTAAACGATGCCCTTCGCCGCATGCGCCGCGATCTTGCCCGCTGCATACGACTCGTCGACATGGGTGAGCGCCGCGTCGAAATGCTCGATCTGTGGCGCGTCGTCGACAGCGGGACCGGCAGGGCGGTAAGCACGCGGCTCGTTCGGATCGCTGCTCATGATGATCGTCCTCCTTGCATGACGGTTGTTTCCAATTATTCTTTTAAATATAGTGTCGTGATGCCTGCGCCGCAATGAGGGCATTCGCCGCGGTCGGCCAGTTTGCATCACGACGCCGGCAGATCGTGCACCGGCTGGATGAAATGCACGCGGCGTCCTTCGGTGCCCGCACCACTGCCTCGGTTTGGCACGCCGCGCTCCATCAGCAAGGCACGCAACTCGACGATGACTGGAAACACCTCATGGTTGTGATCGGCGCCCTGCCGGTCATGCGCTTCCTGCTCACGCTCGACGATTCACCGATTCTCCTTGAAGATGCGCTCGGTGAACCACACCAGCAGCGGCCACGCGGCATCCAGAATGCCGGGAATCTTCGGGCGGCGGGATCGACAAGAGGCCGAAGCTGGGATTGATTGGTGCGCTGCTCGGCATCGAGCGGCACGTAGGCAATCCACAGGTCCATCACCATGTGGTGTCGTTCTTGGTGCGGATCTTGAGCGTCTGGTACGGGTAGTCCGTGCGGCTCGTCATCACGTCTTTCTGCGCGGAATCGTGCTTCGTGCCGCGCTTCTGGCCGAATACCAATGCCTCGCCGATCGGCTGCTTGCCCGCCTCGCGCGCGAACACGTAATCGAGCTCGATCCAGTCCTCGCCGCGCCGTCTGCCGAGCGAACACGCGTGCATACTGCCCATCTGCCGGTGATGCAGGAACTGATGGTTCATGTCCTCAGATTCTCGTGCATGAAAGTGTAATGGCACTCTTCACCTTGCGGCCGAAGCGGGGCGCGTTTTGTAGGCGCGATCGGATGCGGAACCGAGTTGCGGAAACTTGGCGATGTCAGTGAGCAGCGGGTCGCCCGTCAAAACGAAGATCAGCCCCGCTTCCTCGCGGCACGGGTACGCGCGCCCCCGTTGGGTAGATGCTCGCGCCGAGATAGGGAATGTCGGTGCAGCGGCCGGTGCAGTCATAGGTTCAGCCGTAGTAGCAGCAACGGATCGACTCGCCGTCGACAACGTCCGCATGCAGTTGCACCTGCCGATACGCGCAGCGGTCCTCGAGCGCAAAACGCAGCCGCTCTCGGTGCGCACGCCGTGTGCTTCGCCCTTTTTCACTTCGTGAGACCACGCGCGAGCGGATATCAGTGATCGGGATGGATGTCGACGCGGCGCAGATCGCGGCGCGGCTTGTTGGATGTATCGGCGGAACCCGCTTCCTGCTCGCCCTGCGGCAACGCTGCGTGCATGTACGACACCTCCGATGTAAGAGAGATCGGATTGAGCGCCACGACCACGCACGGTGCAATAAACGGCCATTCGTAGTTTACACGGCGGGAATCGTTTCGGTGCGACGAGCTTGGGTGAGGATTACGCGCGC
>JAQFVJ010000409.1 GCA_029439525.1 Caballeronia sp. BR6202001591004 | reverse complement strand
CGTTGCCGCTACGCCGTTCTCGCCCCGCGCCTGAACCCATTGTCAGGCGCTGCGGTGTGACTGCGTTCAGCCGCCGGTCGGCGGGGTTTTGGATTTCAGCAGGTCGCGCGCGGGGCTCAGAATGCCGTCGGCGATCTTGCTCGTGTCGATGGTCAGGCTGCCGTCGCGGGTCGCGGCCTTGATCGACTCGACTTTCGCCGTATCGATGTCCGAGCCGTTTGCCGCGCGAGCGGCGGAGAGGTTCACCGTCGAATTCTTCGTGGAGCCTGCCTGTTGCACGTTGCCGACTGCTTCTTTCGCATCCGACTGCGATGCGCGTTGCGTGCCGTTTTGCAGGCTCGCCAAACTTGTGTTGCTGGTGGATTCGATCTTCATGATGTCCGTTCCCTGACGTGTTGAGTCTTTTAACGGCGACGGGATTTGAAAACTTTACCCTGCCGCCGGGAGCTCAACGGTCCCTGAAACCGGTCATCGCCCGCGAATCCTTGCTGGGCGCGCTTCTGCGTCAATTGCAACAAAATGAAACAAGTGTGGGGTAGCCCACACAAGAGCCTGAAGCGGAGCTAAAAGGCGCGAATTTCGCGCGATCTGTCCCCGCTGGCCTTGCGGTCACATCCGGATTTCCACGGTCTGACTGTCCTTCACGATGCCGGTGATGATCTGCCCGGAGGCCGTCTTCACGCGGACCTGCTGGCCCGGCGCGGCGTTGTTCATCGCGCTGCCGTCGGCGGAGATCGCGAAACCCGCGCCGTCGGCGACCACATGCACGCTCTGGCCGATCGACACGGCGCTCTGAGCGCAGCATGTCGTTGCGCAGCGGCAGATTCGCGCCGATGCGCGACAGCGCGACCGCGCCGATCGCCTGCGTCGGATCGGTGATGGTGGCCTGCGGCATCATCGTGATGTCGTCTTCGCGGGCGATCAGATCGGCGTTGGTCAGCACTTCGCCGGGCGCGATCGCGCGCGCGGCCAGATAGTAGGAGTAGGTCGCGTTGATCGACACGCGCGAACGTCTACGGGCGTTCGCCGACTCAGCGCACGCTGAGAGACCGTCACGCGGCCCCACAGGCAGCCGCCCGTTGGCATGAACGGATCGAGAGCGACGAGCACGACGCGAGACCGCGCGGAAACACCGGTGTCACGCTGATTTCCACCTTGCCGGGCAAGCCTTCGGCCTGCTGCTGCAGGAAAGCGGTCGCCGCGGCTCGGATCGATTCGCCGTCCTGCTGACGGTGGCGACCTGTTGTTGAGGCTGAGCCTGTGCTTGCGCGGCGGCGACGGCTGCGCGAGTCGTTGCGCGTCACCACGACGGGCGTCACATCGTGCGAGGCGGAAGCGGAAACGGCGGGGATTTCGCGACGTCCGTCGGCATCGCCGACGTAGCAGGCGAAAACGATGCCTTCATCATGCCGGGTGCGGGCGCGGCGGCTTTCGCATCGCCCGGACTCGGAATCACGATCATGCCGCTCGCTTCGTCCATGGCGTCGTCGTCGGCATCGGCGTGGGCTCGAGCGAGAGCGCGGCGCGACGCATCGCGGCATCGGCGGCCGG
>JAQFVJ010000408.1 GCA_029439525.1 Caballeronia sp. BR6202001591004 | reverse complement strand
GCTTTGCCTTCTATCCGGTTCTTGTCCATCGGCTCGCGGTTTCGCTCCACGCTTCCTTCACACGATTTTGGTCACCCTCTCGCAGTTGCGCTTCGCTTCATCGCCCTGTTCAACTCATGGTAGAACTTGCACCTACAAGATTGCGTCCATGTTGGGCGCACAAAACAAAAAGCTCCGCGGGAAGCGCGGCACTTTGACTGTCGACACGCGCTTCGGAAACGCGTATAGAGTTTAATTGTTCAGCAGAATGCGAAGCATGCGGCGCAGCGGTTCGGCCGCGCCCCACAAGAGCTGATCGCCCACCGTGAACGCCGACAGAAATTCGCCGCCCATCGCAAGCTTGCGCAGACGGCCGACCAGCACTGTCAGCGTGCCCGTGACGACTGCCGGTGACAGATCGCGCATCGACGCTTCGCGTTCGTTCGGCACGACCTTCACCCGGTCGTTCGCCGATGCGAGGATGCTGTTCACTTCGTCCAGCGGCACATCCTTCTTCAGCTTGATCGTGAGCGCCTGCGAATGGCAGCGCATCGCGCCGATGCGCACGCACAGGCCATCGACCGGAATCGAACCCGGCGTGCCCATCGCAGGCTTGCCAAGAATCTTGTTGGTTTCCACGCCGCCCTTCCACTCTTCCTTCGACATGCCGTTGCCGAGATCCTTGTCGATCCACGAAATCAGCGAGCCGGCGAGCGGCACGCCGAAGTGGTCAACGAGCATGCACTCGCCGTTCATCGCGTTGAGCACGCGGCGGTCAATGTCGAGAATGGCCGACGACGGGTCCGCGAGGTCTTCCTTCACCGCACCATAGAGCACGCCCATTTGCTGGAGCAGTTCGCGCATGTTCTGCGCGCCCGCACCCGAGGCAGCCTGATAGGTCATGGCCGTGAGCCAGTCGACGAGGCCCTCGCGGAACAAGCCGCCCAGCGCCATCAGCATGAGGCTGACCGTGCAGTTGCCGCCGATGAAATCACGCCGGCCCTTGACCAGCGAATCCTTGATGACGTCGAGGTTCACCGGATCGAGGATGATGACCGCATCGTCCTTCATGCGCAGCGTCGACGCCGCGTCGATCCAATAGCCCTTCCAGCCTGCCGCGCGCAGCTTCGGATACATCTCGTTGGTGTAATCGCCGCCCTGACAGGTGATGATCGCGTCGCACTTTTTCAGGTCGTCGATGCTCGTTGCATCCTTGAGCTTCGTCTCGTTTTTGGCGAACGATGGCGCGTTACCGCCCGCATTGCTGGTACTGAAGAACACCGGTTCGATCAGATCGAAATCGCCTTCCTGCTGCATGCGCTGCATCAGGACGCCGCCGACCATGCCACGCCAACCAACGAGACCTACGTTCATGACTCACTACCCTTGAAGTGAACGCTTCCCCGCATCTTTACCCCGCGGGGCCACGCGGGGAAGTTCCGTCAAGCGGGCTTCTGCGCCGCCGAGGGAATCCAGAGAGATTTGAGAGATCTTCGCCATGATCCTACTAATATACACGAAACTTTTCTGTTTTCGTCAGCCCGATGCTGCACCTGCGTGAAAATCGCGCGGATCGTGCGCGAACATCGGTAAAAAGAG